>CAYXJM010000150.1:4479-6353 GCA_964465455.1 uncultured Klebsiella sp. | reverse complement strand
CGCTGCGAGCTCGCCGCGCGGACGTAGGCGCGCTGCTCGCGGCCGAGGAAGCAGTCCTTGAACTGCACCATGCCGGCGTTCGTGAACAGCAGGGTCGGATCGTTGCCGGGCACCAGCGAACTGCTGGGCACGCGCGTGTGGCCCTTGCTCTCGAAGTAGTTCAGGAAGGCTTCCCTGATCTCGGCACCCTTCATTGGTCTGCTTCCGCGTGTGGCGTCGGTTGGGCCGTCCCGGCCGGGACGGCGAAAGGCCGGGAATTATACGGACGCCCGGGGCCGGCGTCCCGCGTGAAGAATTACGGCGGGATTCAGCCGCGCTCGCGCTCCTCGAGCGTGAGCTGGCGCGCCTCGCTCTCGAGCATCACCGGGATGCCGTCGCGCACCGGGTACGCCAGGCCGCTGGCGCGGCAGATGAGTTCCTGCTTCTCGCGGTCGTATTCGAGCGGGCCCTTGCTGACGGGGCAGACGAGGATTTCGAGCAGTTTGGGGTCCAGCATCAGTTCATGTCTCCTTGCGCGACGGGCGCACTGGGGGCCGGGGGCATCGCGCCCGCCAGCAGTTGGGGATCGACCCTGGCATCGCGCCAGTTCATGCGCCAGTCGAGGTGCGGTCCGGTGGCGCGCCCGGTGGCGCCGACGCGGGCGATCAGCTCGCCCCGCGCGACCCGCTGCCCCGGCTCGACCAGCACCTTGCTGAGGTGCAGGAAACTCGAGGACAGCGCGTGCCCGTGGTCGATGATCACGGTGCCGCCGGAATAGAACAGGTCGGGCTCTGCCAGCGTCACGACACCGGCGGCCGGCGCGCGCACCTCGGCGCCCACCGGGGCGGCCACGTCGACGCCGTAGTGCGGCCGCGAGGGCTCGCCGTTGTAGAAGCGCTGGCTGCCGTAGACGCCGCTGATGCGCCCGGTGATGGGCCACGCAAAGCCGGCCGCGAAATCGGTGCGCGCGTCGTCGCGCGAGCGCGCCGCGTTCACCAGCGCCTGCTCGCGCTCGATGCGCTTCAGGTCCGCGGCCGAGGGGCTCATGATCGCCTGCGCGATGCCGGTGACGCGCTGGATGTCGTACTCGCGCGGCGCGACGCGCAGCGCGCGCGTCTCGGCGCCCGCCCTGAGCACGTGCTTCGCGCCGGCGTCGCGGTCGAAACCGATCACGAACGTGCCGTCTGCCGCCACCCGCAGCGCGCGGCCGTCGAGGGCGACCGGCGTGCCGGGCGCGACCTTGCCGATCAGCACTCCGCCCTGCACCAGCGGGCCCTCGAGCTCGAGCGCAAAGGCCCCGCAGGCGGCCAGCGCGAGCAGCAGCGCGGACAGGATTCGTGTGCGTACGGCGGACATCGGGGCTGGCGTTCTGGTCAATGCGGCAGGGTTGCGGATAGAGTGCAGTCTACCAGATGGCGCCCGCGCGGCGCCGCAACCCCCGGGAGGATCCGCATGCTCCGCCCTCGCCCCACCGGCGCGCGGAAGTCGCCCTATATCACGCCGCAGGGCGAGCAACGCCTGCGCGAGGAGCTCACGCACCTGTGGAAGGTCGAGCGGCCGCAGGTCACGGCCGCCGTGCACGAGGCGGCCAAGAACGGCGACCGCTCCGAGAACGGCGACTACATCTACGGCAAGCGCCGGCTGCGCGAGATCGACCGCCGCGTGCGCTACCTGACGAAGCGCCTCGACGAGCTCAAGGTGGTGCGCGAGGCCCCCGCGGACCGCGGCAAGGTGTATTTCGGCGCCTGGGTCACGCTGGAGGACGAGGACGGCAGGGAACTGCGCTACCGCATCGTTGGCCCCGACGAGTTCGACGTGGGCGCGGGACTGATCAGCATGGACTCCCCGGTGGCGCGCGCTGTGCTCGGCAAGCGCCTCGACGACGAGGTGTTCGT
>CAYXJM010000150.1:0-4379 GCA_964465455.1 uncultured Klebsiella sp. | reverse complement strand
GTCGCGCTGTTCGTGACCTGCCTCGCGAACGTGTTCCGCCCCGCGGTGGCCGAGGCGAGCGTGGCGTTGCTGCGCGCCGCGGGCTGCGACGTACACGTGCCGCTCGCGCAGTCGTGCTGCGGGCAGCCCGGCTACAATGGCGGCGCGATCGCCAGCGCCCGCCCGGTGGCGCGGCAGGTCATCCGCACCTTCGCGGACTTCGACTACGTCGTCGCACCCTCCGGTTCCTGCGCCGGCATGATCCGCCACCACTACCCGCGGCTGCTCGCCGCCGATCCGCCGTGGGCCGAACGCGCCGCCGCCCTCGCCGCGAAGACCTTCGAGCTCACCGCCTTCCTCGCCGACATCGCGCACTTCAGACCCGCGCCGGCGCGCGGCGCCGCGGCGCGGACCGTCACCTACCACGACAGCTGCGCCGGCCTGCGCGAGCTGGGCGTCCGCTCCCAGCCCCGCGAGCTGCTCACCGCCGCCGGGGTGGCGATCACCGAGATGCAGGGCACCGAGGTCTGCTGCGGCTTCGGCGGCACCTTCTGCGCCAAGCTGCCGGAGATCTCGGTGGCCATGGCCGACGAGAAGCTCGGCAACGCGCTGGCCGCCGGCGCCGACATGCTGGTGGGCGGCGACCTCGGCTGCCTGCTGCACCTGGCCGGGCGCGCCGGGGCCTGCGGCAAGGCGCTCGAGATCCGCCACGTGAGCGAGCTGCTGGCCGGACGCCTCGATCGCCCCGCGCTAGGCGAGGAGCAGCCCTGATGCACCACCGCAGCGCCGAATTCGTCGCCAACGCGCACGCCGCGCTGAACGACGCCGAACTGCAGCCGGTGCTGAACGCCGTGGCGCTGTTCCTGCCCGCGATGCGCACCGGCGTCCTGGCCCAGACTCCCGACTTCGAGGCGATGCGCGACTACGCGGTGCGCATGAAGGATCACACGCTCGAGCACCTCGACAGCTACCTCGCCGACTTCGAGGCCCGCGTCAGCGCGCGCGGCGGCCGCGTGCACCACGCCGCCACCGCCGCCGAGCTGAACCGCATCGTCACCGGCATCTGCGCCGCTGCCGGCGCACGGCGCGTGATCAAGGGCAAGTCGATGGTCGGCGAGGAGACGGCGCTGAACGACGCGCTCGAAGCCGCGGGGCTCGAGGTGGTCGAGACCGATCTCGGCGAGTACATCATCCAGCAGGCCGGCGAGCCGCCGAGCCACATCATCGCCCCGGCGCTGCACAAGTCGAAGGAGCAGGTCGCCGAGCTGTTCCTCGCGCGCCACGCGCTCGGCGAGCGCGACCTGTCGCAGGTCGCGGGCATCGTGCGCGAGGCGCGCGCGGTGCTGCGCGAGCGCTTTCTCGCCGCCGATGCCGGCATCACCGGCGCGAATTGCCTGGTCGCCGAGACCGGCTCGGTGGCGCTGGTCACCAACGAGGGCAACGGCGATCTCTGCAGCACGCTGCCTCGCGTGCACATCGTGGTGAGCGGCATCGAGAAAGTCGTGCCCACGCTCGAGGACGCGACGGCGCTGCACCGCGTGCTGTGCCGCAGCGCGACCGGGCAGGTCACCAGCGTCTACACCACCTTCTACGGCGGGCCGCGCAGCGCCGAAGACCCCGACGGGCCCGGGGAATTCCACGTCGTGCTGCTCGACAACGGGCGCAGGGGCATCCTCGCGGGCAAGTACCGCAGCATGCTGCGCTGCATCCGCTGCGGCGCCTGCCTGAACCACTGCCCGATCTACCGGCACGTGGGCGGACACGCCTACGGCTGGGTCTACCCGGGGCCGATGGGCTCCGTGCTGACGCCGCTGCTGGGCGGACTGGAGCGCGCCCGCGAGCTGCCGAACGCCTGCACCGCCTGCGGGCGCTGCGAGGAGGCCTGCCCGATGCGCATCCCGCTGCCCGAGCACCTGCGCCAGCTGCGCGACGATGCTGCCGCCGGCGGGCTCGCCCCGCCCGCGTGGCGCGCCGGCGTCGCCGCGACGATGACGCTGTTCCGCTTCCCGGCGCTGTACCGCCTCACGGCGGCGCTGGCCCGGCCTCTCCTCGGCTGGCTGTCGCGCCACCCCGCGCTGCTGGCGAAGCTGCCGCTGCTCTCCGGCTGGGCCGCGGGCCGGCGTCTTCCCGCTCCCGAGGGACACACCTTCCTCGGGCGGTGGCAGAAGGAGCACGGCGGCCGCGACAGCGAGCGGCGGCCGTGAGCACGGCGCGCGAGTCGGCCTACGCGGCGTTGCGCGCCGGGGCGCCGTGCCCGATCGTGGCGGGCGACGTCGTCGCGGCGTTCGGCGCACGCTTCGCCGCGCAGGGCGGCGGCTGGACGCGGCTGGGCTCGCCCGCGGACATTCCCGCGTGGCTGCAGGCGCGCTTCGCGCCGGATGGCGGCACGCTCGCCGTGGCGACGTCGGCCGACGCGCTGCTCGCGGCGCTGCCGTGGACGCAGGCGCCACGCCTGCAGCGCACGCTCGCGGATGCACGCCCGCAGGCGTCGCTCGCGCTCACCACCGCCTTCGCCGGCGTTGCCGAGATCGGCGCGCTCGCGCTGCACCCGCGCGCCGGGGCGCCGATGGCGTTGAACTTCCTGCCGGACCGGCTGGTCGTGGCGGTACGCGCGGCCGACCTCGTGGCCACGCTGGAGGATTTCTGGGCCGTGGCGCGCGCCCGCTTCGGCGCGCAGCTGCCGCGCGGGTTGTGCCTCGCTGCCGGGCCGTCGACGTCGGCCGACGTGGCCATGACCTTCGCTACCGGCGTGCACGGCCCGCTCGAACTGCACGCGCTGATCGTCTGAGGAGGCCTCAGCGGACGTGTTCCGCGATGCAGGCTTCGATGTCCGCCCGTCCTTGCGTGCTGGCCATCGCGATGATCACGTGGCCCGGCGCGATCACGTAGTCCTCTTCGGGATTGAAGACCCAGGCACCGCCGTCGCGCACCGCGAGCAGCACGAACTCGGTGCCGCGGCGGCACACCGCGCTTATGGCGGTGGGCTGGAAGTCCTCCGGCACGCGTATTTCCTCCACCCGCAGCCCGCGCTCGGAGCGCAGCATCTCCTCGAGGAAGTTCACCGCGTGCGGGCGCACCATCGCGGAGGCGATGCGCATGCCGCCGGTGAAGTCGGGCGAGATGACGTCGTCGGCACCCGCCTTGCGCATCTTCGCGATGTTCCTGACCTCGTGCGCGCGGGCCACCACGCGCACCGCCGGGTTCAGCTGCTTCGCGGTGAGCGTGATCATGAGGTTGCGCGAATCGTCGCCGGTCACGGCGAAGACCCCGGCGGCGTCGGCGATGTCGGCGGCCAGCAGCACGGTATCGTCCGAGGCATCCCCCTGCAGCCACAACAACCCGGGAAAGCGCTCGGCGTGCTCCTCGAAGCGCTCCGCGGCGAGATCGACCGCGACGAAGCGCCGGCCGGTCAGCAACAGCTCGTAGGCCGTGTTGCGCCCGACGCGCCCGAAGCCGCACACGATGTAATGGCCCTTCAGCTTGCGGATCTCCCGCTCCATGCGTCGCCTCCTCAGGGTCTGGTCCAGGTCCTTCTCGAGAAAAAACATCGACAGGCTGGTGAACAGGAAGGTCAGCGCGCCGAAGCCGACGATCGAGATCACGCCGGCGAAGACCCGGTCGACGGCGGAATCGAGCGGCACGACCTCGGCGTAGCCCACCGTGGAAATCGTGATCAGCGCCATGTAGAGCGCGTCCCAGACGTCGGCCTTGCCGCCGGCGGCCCGGTAGAAACCGGCGGTGCTCACGGCGAGCACGACGAGCAGCACGGCCACCGCCGCGAAGATGCGCACGGTGATGCGCGGCAGTGCCGATTCCTTCGGGGTGGGCAGCCGGTAGTGCGGCGTGCGGGGTTTCCTGGGGAAGAAGGAGGGCACGTGGGCTGCGGGACCGGGGGCTGCGCGGGATTGCTCCGCGGCATGGTACGGACAAAACGGCCCGGCGCTCAAGCAACCGGCTCCCGGCTCATTTTCCCGAAATGCGCGTTCGGCAGGGGGCGGGGTGCTGTGGTTAAATACGGCGCTTTCCGGAACCCGCTCCGCCGCCGCCGCGCGGCCCTTCCGAGTGAAGCCATGACCAGCCAGTCGCAGCCCGCCCTCGCCACCGACCTCCGCATCCTCGAGCAGCGCGATGCGTTCCTGCACCGACACATCGGCCCCTCCGAGACCGAGATCGCCGAGATGCTGGCCGTCGTGGGAGCGGACTCACTGGATCACCTGACCGCGCAGACCGTGCCGGCCGCCATCCTGAACCCGGCGCCGCTCGCCCTGCCCGGGCCGCAGCCCGAGCACGCGGCGCTGGAGCGCCTGTCCGGGATCGCCGCGAAAAACCGCGTGCTGCGCTCGCTGATCGGCTGCGGCTACCACGACACCATCACGCCGGCCGTCATCCTGCGCAACGTG
>CAYXJM010000149.1:0-6407 GCA_964465455.1 uncultured Klebsiella sp. | reverse complement strand
AGGGATCGAGCATCGGCTGCGCGATGAACTCGCGGCTGCCGCTCTGGTACGGGTACTGCGAGTCGGTCTCGCGCGGGTACATGATGCTCTCGGGCACGGCGAAGCTGTCGAAGCCGCATTCCTCGGCCGCGATCGCCAGCGGTTTCAGGTGCGTGATGTCGCAGAGGGACTCGAGGAAGGTGAATCGCATCGGAGCGTCTCGTTATCGTCTGGCGGCCGATGGTAGATGCGGGCAATCGGCAGGGTCAATTCGCCTGTCCTGATCGTAACAACCCGCGCGCCGCTGGCCGATAATGGGCGTGCCGGCCACACGGCGAACCCTGTTGCGGGAGTGCACATGTCCACCACGGCGCGCCATGCCCTCGTCCTCCTCGTCACGCTGTTGCTGTTGCCCGGCTGCGGCAAGCGGGAGGCGCCGGCCGCGCCCGGCACCGCGGCGCCCGGGGCGACGGCCGATCGTCCCTTCGCCGGCACCATCGGCACCACGATCCGCGACTCCGAACCCGCGTACGCGGCGCCGCCGGCGCCGCCGGCCGGCACGCCGAACGTCGTGATCGTGCTGGCCGACGACCTGGGCTACGCGGACATCGCGCCCTATGGCTCCGAGATCGCGACGCCGAACCTGCAGGCGCTCGCCGACGCGGGACTGCGCTACAACCGCTTCACGGTGAACGGCGTCTGCTCGCCCACGCGCGCCTCGCTGCTGACCGGCCTGAACCACCACGCGGCCGGCGTGGGCTGGCTCTCGGAATGGGACATGGGCTTTCCCGGCTACCGCGGCGAGATCCGCGCCGACGTCGCGACGCTGCCCGAGATCCTGCGCGACAACGGATTCGCGACGCTGATGGTCGGCAAGTGGCACCTCGCGCTGGCGAGCCACCGCGCGCCGACCGGACCCTTCGACAACTGGCCCACGGGGCGCGGCTTCGACCGCTTCTGGGGCTTTCTCGACGGCGAGTCGAGCCAGTGGCTGCCGCACGCGCTGATCGACGGCACGGCGCGGGTCGCGCCACCGTACGACCCGGATTTCTACCTCCCCGACGCGCTGACCGGGCACGCCATCGGCATGATCCGCGACCTGCGCGCACTCTCGCCGCACAAGCCCTTCTTCCTCTACTACGCGAGCGGCGCGCCGCACGCACCGCACCACACGCGCGCGAGCGACCGCGCGAAGTACCTGCACCGCTACGACGCCGGCTACGACGCGATCCGCGCGCAGCGCCTGGCGGCGCAGAAGTCGCTCGGCATCGTGCCGGCGAACACGACACTCGCGCCGCGCAACCCCGGCGTGCAGGCCTGGGACGCGCTGACGCCCGACCAGCAGCGCATGTACGCGCGGCTGCAGGAGAACTACGCCGCGTTCGTCGACAACCTCGACCAGAACATCGGGCGGCTGCGCGACTACCTCGCTGCCACCGGCGAGCTGGACAACACGATCTTCGTGTTCCTGTCGGACAACGGCGCGAGCCGCGAGGTCGGCGTGGAAGGCGCGAGCAACGCGCTGGCGTTCTTCCACAACCACCCGCAGACCACGGCCGAGAACCTGCGCGACTACGAGCGCATCGGCGAGGCGGACACCCACCCGCACTACCCGCACGGCTGGATGCAGGCGAGCAACACGCCGTTCGCGCACGGCAAGCGCACCAGCTGGGAGGGCGGCGTGCACGTGCCCTTCATCGTGTCGTGGCCGGCGGGCATTCCCGCGCGCGGCGAGATCCGCACGCAGTTCCACCACGTGACCGACGTGGCGCCGACGCTGCTCGAGCTGCTCGGCCTGCCGCAGCCGCACGTCGTCGGGGGCCGCGCGGTCAGGCCGATGCAGGGCGTGAGCCTCGCCTACAGCCTGCGCGACGCCGCGGCGCCCGGCCGCAAGCCCGGCCAGTACTACGAGGTGGAAGCGCAGCGCGCCTACATCGCGGGCGACTGGAAGATCGTGGGCTATCGCGACGAGAAGGAGCGTTACGACGCCCGCCCGTGGCAGCTCTTCAACCTCGCCGAGGACTTCGCCGAGACGCAGGATCTCGGCGCCGCGCACCCCGACAAGGTGCGCGAGCTCGACGCACTGTGGTGGCAGGCCGCGCGCGAGAACGACGTGCTGCCGCTCGTGGACGTGCCGCTGCTCGAGCGCGCCTTCCGCACGCGTCCGGACCCGCAGGCCGGGCGCAGCGAGTTCCGCCTCGAACCGGGCATCACGCCGATCCCGGTCGGCAGTGCGCCGGTGCTCGCGGGCAAGTCCTACACGATCTCCGCCGAGCTGCGCGGGCGCAGGGCCGGGGACGAGGGCGTGCTGATCGCCGACGGCGACAACCACTCGGGCTACACGCTCTACGTGCAGGACGACCGCCTGGTCTACGAGCTCAACGTCGGGTTCGAGCGCAAGCGCCTGGTTTCGCGCCTGCCGCTGCCGACGGGCGACGTGACCGTCGCCTTCCGCTTCGACAAGGTCAGCACGCCGCTCGCGGTCGCCTCGTCGCTGCTCGGCCGCGGCGAAATCGATCCGTGGCAGACGCTGGCCGGCACCGGCACGCTGCTGATAGACGGCAAGCCGGCCGGCGACATCGCCATCGACACACCGCTCACCGCGGTGTGGGAGGGCCTCGAGGTGGGACGCGACAGCCTGAGTCCGGTGTCGCCCCACTACGCCTCGCCTTTCGCCTATGGCGGTCACCTGTCCGAGGTGCTGATCCGGCTCGACTGACAGTCGGCCGGGCGCGTTCCAATCGCCCGGCGCAGACTCTATGATCCGGACCCGCGCCTCGGCGCACCGCTCCACGCACACGTCCGCCAGGGGGGTCGGCATTGCGGAAACTGCTCGCGCCCACGCTCGCCCTGTACCTCGCCGCGCCCGGCGCCGCCGCCGACCCGTGCCCCGAACGCGGATTCCTCGACCCCCCTGTCCCGCCCGCGCCCGGCGCGCTGCCGCGGATCGGCGGCTGGGTGTGGTCGTCGGCGCGGATCACCGAGGTCGTCGTGCGCCAGCGCGAGCGGGTGCTGGCCGCCACGACGCCGGACCTGCCACGCGACGACGTCGCCGCCGAGTTCCCCGCTTGCCGCAGCGAGCAGCCGCCGGGATTCAGCGTGACCGTGCCACCCACGCCCGACGCCGCGAGCCTGGTGGTGGAGGCGCGGACCGCCGACGGACGCGCGCTCGAGATCGGCACGGTGAGCCTCGATCTCGCGGGTCCGTTCGGTGCGATCGAGAACAGCGGAGCCATCGCGCAGGGCGCCGAGAGCAGCGTTCACGGCTGGGCGATCTCGCCGTTCGGCGAGCTGAGCGTCAGCGTGCTGGCCGGCGACGTCGAACTGGCGAGCGGCACCGCCGCGGGGCGCCGCGACGACATCGCCGCGCTGTACGGCGCGGAGCGTTCCGGCTTCGACCTGCCGCTGTCCTTCGAGACGCTGCCGCGCGGGCGCCATGCGCTGACCGTGAGGCTCACGGACCGCGACGGCCGGCGCACGGAGCTGCGCGGGCCGGAGGTGATCAACGACCGCGCGCTGGGAGGGCTCGAGGACAGCGGCCCGATCGCGCTGGACGCGCCGAACGTGCTGCGCGGCTGGGCCATCACGGCCGATGGCGGCGGCAGCGTGCGCATCCGCGCCGGCGACAAGGACCTCGGCGTGTTCGCCGCCGACAGGGTGCGCGAGGACGTGGGCAGGCGCTATCCGCTGTGGCCGCACGCGGGGCGCTCCGGCTTCGAGGCGAAGCTCTCGTTCCGGGAACTGCCGCGCGGGCGCTATCCGCTCATGGTGACGTTCCGCGACGCCGCGGGAGAGTACCTCACGCTGCGCGGCCCCTCCGTGCACAACGACCTGCCGATCGGCCGCGTGCTGCAGAACCGGTGGCGCCTGGTCGACCCGGGTCCGCTCGAGCTCTCGGCGTGGGTTGCCGACGAGGACGGGATCGCGACGGTGGAACTGGTCACGGAGAGCGGCCGGAAGCTCGCGCCGCTCGCCCCCGAGGGCGCGGAGCGACCCTACTCCGCGGCGCTGGACGCGACGGAGGGCAAGCTCGGCGAACCGGAGCCCGCTGTCGCCACGGGGCGCGTCTACCGCACGCGCTTCGACACGGGCACCCTGCCGCCCGGACTGCACCGCCTGGCCGTGCGCGCAACGGACAACCGCGGCCGCAGCGCGCTGCTGCCCGGGCCGCTGGTGCTCCGGCGCGACGCGGCGGAGGATTCCCGCGCCGCCTGCGCGGGGGAACCCTTCCGGCTGTTCTTCCCGGGCGATACCGAGACCTTCCGCTGGGGTTTCGCCGCGCTGCAGGAACTGCGCGACCTGGCGGCCGGCCCCTGCGTCGAGATCGGGCTGCGCGGTCGCGTGGAGTACCTGCGCACGACGTTCGGCAAGCAGGCGGACTATCGCTTCGACCCCGACTTTCCCGACGCGCTGCGCCTGCGCCCGGAGGGCTCGATCACCTCGACCGCGCTGAACGAGCTGCTCGGCCTCGCCGCGCGCCTCGACGCGCCGCTGCTCGTCACGCTGGACGGCGGCCCGTGGGCCGATGCGCGCTTCGCGGCGCCCGACATCGACGTCGTCGACGTGCTCGAGCAGGACGAGCTCGCGGTGCAGTGGAACCAGTGGGGCAAGGCCGAGCCCGACGACGCGCTCGGCGGCCTGGCCGGCTCGTACGGCAGTCCGCAGCTCGCGCGCATGATGAACCTCTCCCCCTACAACGAGGCGTTCCGGCACTACAAGCAGCGCAACCTGCAGGCCGCCGTGCGCGCGATCGTCGACGCGGACGCCGTCGCCCCGGGGCGTTTCGTCGCGGTGAATCTCGACCCCGACCAGTACGTCAACCCGTGGTTCTACCAGGCGCAGTGGTACGACTACAGCCCGCAGAGCCTGCGCCAGTTCCGCGAATGGCTGACGCACACCGGTCCCTATGCCGCCGGCGCGGAGCTCGCCGGCAGCGGGCACGCCCCGGCGCTCGACCTCGGCGCGATCAACCGGCTCGCCGGGCAGCACTGGCGCGCGCTGGAGCAAGTCGATCCCCCGCGCGGAAAGCCCGACTACGCCGATCCGTGGCACCAGCTGTGGACCGCCTTCAAGCGCCACCAGGTGGCGCTGCACTACGGCGACCTCGCGCGCTGGGCCGCCGAGGCCGGGCTCGATCCGGCGCGGATCTACACCAGCCAGACCTTCATCCAGGCCGATGTCGCCGTCGGCGTGCAGGACCGCGCGAGCGGGTGGACCGACGAGGCCGGCGTCTCCATCGCGGGCGCCAAGCCCGCAGCAGGCCACCTTGGCGCGATCCTCTACGGACCCGCGAGTCGCAACGAAGGCAGGCCGCGCTCGGGGGAATCCCTGTTCCACGACATCCGCGCGGCCGACCCCGACTGGGCCGTGGTGGAGCTGCACCCGGCCACGATCGAGTTTCCCGAGATGCTGCCCTCGCACGCCGACGCCTACGCGACGATCTCGCGCACCCTCAATTTCGGCGCCCGTTTCATCTCGCCGATGTGGGGCAGCGAAGTGGCCGACCGCTTCGTGTACCCGCAGCGTTTCCGCTCCTACGACGCCTTCACCGGGTCGAGTTTCGAGTACCAGCTGCTGTGGTGGCTGCGCTACCGGCGCGACACGCCCGTCGGCAGCCTGAGTTTCCCGTTCGGCAACGAGGCGGTGGCGAGCGACGACGGCTGGACCGCCTCCGCCGCGATGAGCAGCCGGCGCGGGGAAGTGCGGCTCGCGGTCGCGCGACCGTGGCTCGCGCTGCGCTCCGCCTCCTTCGGCGCGCGGCAGCTGGCACCGGGCTCGCGGCTGGAGATCCGCGGGACGTGGCGCCCGGGCCTGCGCGTGTTCCTGGACCTGCAGCCGCCTGGCAGCGAAAGCGGGGGCGCCACGCTGGCGCTCGCGGAATCCGCGGGCATGCTCGTCGGCGTCACCGCCGGAGCGGCGCCCGTGACCGCCGATCGCATCGCCCTGCGCTGGCTCGCCCTCGACGCGGCGCCGATCGGCGAGGTCCGTCTCGACGACATCCGCCTGCTCGGGGCGTCGTCGAGCCATGCCGCGCGCTGAGGCTGCGCTCCGGGAGTGAGCGTCACTTTCGCGTTTGTGAGATGATCAGCCCATGACAGATCCCGTTCGAATCGGCATTCTCGGTGCGGCAGCGATCGTCCCCGCCGGATTGACCAGGCCCGCTCGTGAAGTCCCTGAGGTGCGGATCGCATCCATCGCCGCCCGTGACCCGGGCCGTGCCGATGCCTTCGCCCGCAGACACGAAATCCCGCGCACCCATCGCACGTATGCGGAGCTGATCGCCGATCCCGGGATCGACGCCGTCTATAACCCGCTCCCGAACGCACTTCATGCCGAATGGACGATCAAGGCCCTGCAGGCGGGCAAACACGTGCTGTGTGAAAAGCCGTTTTCATCCAATGCAAGCGAAGCCGTGGAAATGGCAAGAG
>CAYXJM010000148.1:0-6443 GCA_964465455.1 uncultured Klebsiella sp. | reverse complement strand
TAGGCGACCGGCAGCTCGTAGTACTTCACGCCGGCCTGGGCGCAGAGCACCATCTCTTCCTTGAGGATCGGGCGCGAGGCGTTGGAGAGGTCGGTCTCGCCGCGGCAGAAGCGCTTGAAGCCGCCGCCGGTGCCGGAGATGCCGACGGTGACGCGTGCGCCGCCGAGCTGGCTCTGGTATTCCTCGGCCACGGCCTCGGTGATCGGGTAGACGGTGCTGGAACCGTCGATCTCGATGACGCCGGCCGCGGCGGCCTGCTGCGCGAACAGGCCGCCACAGACGGCTGCTGCCGCCACGGTGGCCTTGATGACTGCGGAAAGGGTTTTCATGTGCGGTACTCCAGTGGTTTGCGAATCTTGAGCGGGCCGGACCGGCGCCACCGCGAGGGCGATGGCGCCGGGCGCATCAGAACTTGGCTTCGAGATCGAGGTGCAGCGTGTCGGCGTCCACGTTCTTCAGCTTCTGGCTGCTGACCGCGTCGGACTCCGCCATGAAGTAGGTCGCGCCGATCGAGAAGTTCTTCATGAAGTCGTACTTCAGCTTCAGCTTGTGGCCGCTGGAGTTGGTGTAGCCCACCGCGAAATCCGAGTCGGTGAAGCCGCCGACCACCGCGTTCGCCTCGACGTCGCGGTAGTTGTAGTCGAAGGAAACGCCCGCGATGTTGGTGCGGAAGCCGACCAGGAAGGCCGTGTCCTCGCCGCCGTCCTCGAAGGTGCCGAAATCGCGCGACTCGTAGTTCTGCACGTACTGGCCGTACAGCGACAGCGGCAGCGGCAGGCCGATCACGTCGAGCTGCGTGAAGATCTCGCCCAGGCCGAACTTGTCCGTCGTGTTGCCGTTGGCGCGGAACGACGACGTCGAGCCGTACTTGTCGTTGTTGAAGTCGTAGACGCTGGCGCCGAGGGTCCAGCGCGCGGAATCGGTCACGTCGAACGCAACGCCGCCCTGCAACTGGTACATGCCGAGGTCGTTGTCGATCTCGTAGCCTTCGGAGTCGACGGCGTCCTTCAGCACGAAGTAGCCGCCGGTGCCGAAGAAGGTCGTGGTGCCGTCCTTCTTCGTGTAGGAGGCCGCGAGACCCTCGGGGTTGATGTCGCCGTCCCAGATCACGTCGCCCATCGACATCCACGGCTGCTTCATCTTGCCGGCGAAGGCCTTGAGGCCCGGCACCGCGACCGGGGTGTAGTTGATGTACGCGAGATCGAGCCACACCGACTTCTTGTCGAAGTAGTCGTTCATGTCCTGGTTGGTCGAGCGGCGGTCGGCGCTGTTGCCGCTCGCGACCTGGATGCCCGTTTCCACCTCGGGGTTCGGCTTGCTGAAGGCGCCGAGACGCGCGCGGATGCGCTGGCGGTCCTTGTTGCGGCTGCCCGTGAAGTCCGGCTCGCCGTCGACGTCGATCGTCTCCTGGCGCACGCGCATGTCGCCGGCGAACTTGGTGTTGGCGGCCCAGCCGGCCGCCTGCTGGAAGGCGACGAAGTCCTTCTCCTTCGCGTATTCCTTGGTTTCGCGCTTCTCGGCGCGCTGTTCGCGGGCCAGGTCGGCGCTCAACTCGTCGTGCTGGGCCTTGGTGATCTGGCCGTTGGCCAGCAGCATGTCGAGGAGCTTCGCATCGACCATGCCGGCATTGGCCTGCGCGGCGCCGGCGAGAATCAATCCTCCGCAAACAACTGCTTTCGATAAGCGCATTCTCTGTCTCCTTGCTGTGTTGGACTGGGCTCCCCCGGTGCGCGGGGGAGTGAGCGTTGGTGCCCAGGGCGGGACTGCCGGCAACGGCCGCCACGACGGGAGGCATTGTTGCGACGCCAGATGACAGAATCGTGACAGCGGAAGCGGCAAAAGCCCCCGATCGGGGCGCGTTGCCGTCACGGGAATGCAACACACGGCCCGCGACGACGGAGGTCGCGGGCACTCGGGCAGGGAGTCAGAGGAGCGTGAAGGTCTCGGGGTGCACGCCGAAGGAGCCGGGCTCCAGGCTGGTGGCGATCTCGAGCGGCTTGCCGTCCTCGTCGTGCGTGACGGCGAGCAGGTCGAGCGGTCGCGGTTCCGCGTAGGGCTTCTTGTCGCGGTCGAGCACCAGCAGCAGCTGCGGGCGCAGGCGGCGCGTGCGGTAGCCCGCGGTCGCCACGCCGACCTGGCCGTTGCTGAGCTCGACCAGCGTGCCTGCCGGGTAGATGCCGATGGCCTGGATGAACTCCTCGACGAGGTCCGCGTCGAAATCGATGTCCCGCCAGGCGTAGAGCTTCTTCACGGCGTTGCCGGGCGATATCGCCGGCGCATAGGGACGCCGGCTGGTGATCGCGTCGTAGCAGTCGACGATCGCGGCGATGCGCCCGTACACCGGGATGTCGTCACCGCTGGCGCCGTGCGGGTAGCCGTGCCCGCCGTGCCGTTCGTGGTGGAATTCCAGCATGTCGGTGACGCTGCGGCTGAGGAGCCCGGTTCCCTCCAGCATCTCCAGTCCGAACTCCACGTGCGACTTGATCAGCTGGAATTCACCCGGCGTCAGCCGCTCGCGCTTCAGCAGCAGATCCTCCGGCACCTTCAGCTTCCCCACGTCGAGCAGCAGCGCGCCGACCGCGAGCCGCTGCAGGTCGAGGCGCGGCAGGCCGAGCTGGCGCCCCAGCGCCACGGCCCACACCGAGGCGCCGGCGGAATGGCCCCAGGTGTAGCTCTGCTCATCCTTGCCGCAGGCGAGCCAGACGCAGGCATCGGGGTTGCGGATCACGCTGTCGACCATCGGGTTGAGCACTTCGCGCAGGCCCGAGGTATCGAGCCGGCCCCCCGCGCGATACGCCTGCATCATCTGCCGGTAGGCGCCCAGCACCCCGGCGTACACGCGCCTGGCCGTCGCGAGCTCCTCGGCAAAGGCCGTGGTGTCGTCGTAGGGTTTCAGCTTGCGGTGCGGGAACAGCTCCGCGATCGCGGTGGCGCTGCGCTGGCGGAACTTCACGCTCTCGAGCGCGGGCTCCTGCGCCAGCTGCACGGAAGCGCCCTTCAGTCCCGCGGCGCCGACCACGCGGCTGTTGCGCCTGCCCGAGCCCAGCCGGCTGCGATAGACGTCGACGTAGACGAACTTGCAGTACTTCTCGACCTCGTCGATGTCCGCCTGGCTGCTGACGTAGAAGCCCTCGACCAGGAACGGCGTCTCGATCCAGGGGCGATCGAGGGCGGTGACGAACATGCCGATCTCGAGATCGGTGACGGCGGTGGGAACGGCGTTCAGTTCTGACATGTGACGGTCCGGCGGTCGTCGCCGACCCGGCCTGCACCATGACGGTGCGGGCCCGGACCGGCGGCTTTGACCCCGCTCAGTCTAGTCCACGGCTTGCGCGTCTGCACCGTCGCGCCGGCGCTCTTTCGCGCGGCGGTTGCGCAGTTCCTCGAGGAACTCCAGCCGCACCGTCAGCAGCCAGACCGAGCTGCGCGATTCGTCCACGGACTCGCGCCGCCACGCGTACGAGGGTTCGACCTCGACGAAGATCCAGGGCCGGAACACGTTGCGCCGGTAGCGCACGCCGAGCGCGTAGCTCTCGGTGAGGTACTCGGGGTCGGTCTCGCCGGCGATGGCGCCGAAATAGCTGAACGCGTCCTTCTCGCTCAGGCGCAGCTGGTAGCTGAGCCGCGTGCCCCATTCGACCCCGTCGGTCTCCTCGCCGTACTCGGCCTGGTTGGACCAGCGCACGATGCGGTCGCTCGAGAGCAGGTAGTCGAGTTCGCCGCGCGTGATCGTGCCGAAGCCGTCGCCTTCCTTGAAATACAGCCGCTCACTGAACTGTACGCGCCAGTCGTCGCCGATCGGCTCGACGTACTTGTAGCGCAGGCTCGACTTGAAATCGAGCGAGGAGTTGGTGCCGACCGTGAACCACAGGCGCGAGCTCTCGCGCTGGCGCAGGCGGTACTGCAGGCCGACGTCGTCGTCGTTGCCGGCCGAGTTCGGGATCACCTCCTCGCGGTCCTCGTCCTCCTCGGCGAAGACCAGGCTGAGGCGCCGGTCGAGCCGCGGCAGGTCGACCTTGCCGCGCAGCCGTACCTTGTAGTCCTCGCCGTTCTCCTCGTCCCACTCGTACTCGGTGCGCAGGCGCAGCACCGAGTCGGCGGATTCGAGGTCGGAGGTCGGTGTGCCGAAGAAAGAGTCGAGCCACACCGCGAGCGAATCGGTGCGCGAGGTCACGTAGGCGTAGGAACCGTCGACCCAGTTATCGCCGCGCCGCTCCGCGTCGTCCGCGGCACAGGCCTCGCCGCTGCCGCAGGTCCGGGACGGCGCGGCTTCCCCGGCGGCCGACACGCACTCCGGTGCGGCCAGCACCCAGCAGAGCAGCCCGAGGCGCAGCGCGCCCCGGCCGGGCAGCACCGCGCCGGGGAGCATGCCCGGGCACGACCGCGGCAGCGCCGCCGGCACGCGTCTCAACCCCCGACGTGCGCCGCGTAGAAGGAACAGAACACGTCGACGAAGCGCGCGAGTTCCTCGCGCGGCAGGCGGTTGATGCCGGCCGCCGCCTTGCGACCGCCGCCGGTCGCGAACTGCCGGCATACCTCGTCGGCCCCGGTGCGGTTCGCAAGCGGCGCGCGGACGCTGACCAGCAGGTCGCCGCCGCCGATCTCCGTGAGCACCGCGTGCGCGCGGGCCGGATGCAGGTTCACCAGGTCGTTGCTGTAGACGCCGCTCACGCGCCGCGCCCAGGGCTCGTCGGGCAGCAGGAACACCGCCGCACTGGCGGTCTCGTGCATCGGCCTGAGCGCCGCGGCCATCGCCATGTCGCCGCGGAAGCCCTCCTCCAGCCGGCCGAAGGTGTCGCGGTCCTCGGCGATGAACGCGAGCGGATCGGCGTAGGGGCGCAGGCGCCGGAACAGCTCCGCCGGCGCGAAGTGCAGGTCCGCGATGCTCGGCCCGTAGCCGTTATAGTTGATGTAGTTGCCCAGGTTCTCGGCCGCCGCGAGCGCCTCGCCTCCGAGGCCGATCTGCGCCGCGACGCGCCGCGCACTGTCGGCCAGGTTGTCGCCGAAGGCGCCGACCACGGCCCAGCGGGCGTGCGCGCCTTTCAGGTGGCCGTTCACCAGCAGGCTGGTGCAGACCTCGGGCGCGGTGTTGATGATGGCCTGCAGGTGCGGATGCTCCGGCACGTCGCCCGGGATGTGGTGGTCCACGTAGAACACGCTGGCACCCGCGGCGAGCAGGCGGTCGAGATCGCCGCGGTTCTTTTCCATCGCGACATCGAGCACCGTCACACGGTCGCCGGCACCGGCGTCGACCAGGCGCAGCAGGTCGATGTCGCGCTTGACCCCGGTGACCAGCTCGCTGTCGCGCGGGCTGTCGAGCTGCAGCTGCAGCAGCGCACAGATACCGTCGGCATCGCCGTTGAACACATCCACGTATCGCATTGCAGATCCTTCGTCGGGTTAGCGGCAGGCCGGTCGCGTCGCGGCGGCGCGCGCCGCGTCTTCAGCCGGACTTGACCGGCGCCAGCATCTTGAGGCGCGGCCGCTGCGCGGCGGCGCGCTCGTTCAGCCGCTCGGCCAGCAGGTCGGCGCAGGCGTAGCGGTCGTCGAAACCGCGCACCACGCGCGCGAAGATATCGCGCACCCGGCTGCAATCATAGTCGTCGCAGGCCTCGCGCAGCTCCTCGAGCACGCGCTCGAGCTCGGCCCAGGACAGGCACTCCTCCACCGCGCGCAGGATCATCGGGTGCCCGGTGGCGCCGACGCTGCCCTCGGAGAGCAGCTCCTCGCGCAGTTTCTCGCCCGGGCGCAACCCCGTGATGCGGATCTCGATGTCGCCGTCCGGATTGGCCTCGTCGCGCACTTCCTTGCCCGCGAGGTGGATCATGCGCCGGGCGAGGTCGTGGATGCGCACGCGCGCGCCCATGTCGAGCACGAACACGTCGCCACCGCTGCCCATCGCGCTCGCCTGCAGCACGAGTTGCGCGGCTTCCGGGATGGTCATGAAGTAGCGCTCGGCCTCCAGGTGCGTGACCGTGACCGGTCCGCCCGCGGCGATCTGCTCGCGGAACAGCGGCACCACCGAGCCGGAGCTGCCGATCACGTTGCCGAAGCGCACGATCACGTAGCGCGTGCCGGCGCTGCCCGCGGCGGCCAGCGACTGCATGACCATCTCGGCCAGGCGCTTGCTGGCGCCCATGACGTTGGTCGGGCGCACCGCTTTGTCGGTGGAGACCAGCACGAAGGTGCGAACCTTCGACTCGGCCGCGGCGCGCGCCACGGTGAGCGTGCCCATCACGTTGTTGCGCACGCCCTCGATCACGTTGTGCTCGACCAGCGGCACGTGCTTGTACGCCGCCGCGTGGTACACCGTCTCGACCTGGAAGCCTTCGAGCAGCATGCGCATGCGCGCGCGGTCCTGCACGGAGCCGAGCAGCGCGACGATGCGCGTGGCCTTCGCGCCGCGCGCGGCGGCCTCGCGCAGCTCGCGCTCGATGTTGTAG
>CAYXJM010000147.1:0-6449 GCA_964465455.1 uncultured Klebsiella sp. | reverse complement strand
CGGCAAGCTCACGCTGGCTGCCGGGCCCCGCGTGCTGCGCACGCGCAGGGCGCGCGTGCCGCGCGACTATCTCGCCGGCCCCGTGGCCGCGACCCGCACCGTGGCCGAGGTGCCGCCCGATGAGCTCGCGCTCGAGTTCCTGATGAACGCCCTGCGGCTGCGCGAGGGCGTGGACGCGGCGGATTTCGGGGCGCGCACCGGGCTCGCGCTCGCGGCGATCGCCGCGCCGCTCGCGCGGCTGCGTGCGCAGGGGCTGATGGAGGAGAACGCGGCGCGCCTGTGCACCACGGCCCGGGGCTTCCGCTACCTGAACGCGGTGCTCGCGGAATTCGCCTGATCGGGCGCAACGCCCTTGCGGAACAGCAGGTCCCACACCCCGTGCCCGAGCCGCATGCCGCGCTGCTCGAAGCGGGTCAGCGGACGCGATTCCGGCCGCGGCGAGAAACACCCTGCGCCGGCCTGGTTGACCCAGCCGGGCACGGACTCGACCACCTCGAGCATCTGCCGGGCGTAGTCCTCCCAGTCGGTGGCCAGGTGGAACAGGCCACCGGGCTTCAGCTTGCGCTGCACCAGTTCGACGAACGGACGCTGCACCAGCCGCCGCTTGTGATGGCGTTTCTTGTGCCAGGGATCGGGGAAGAACAGCAGCACCGCATCGAGCGCGGCATCGGGAATGCGCCGCTCGAGCACGTCGACGGCATCGTGGCAGAAGACATGGACGTTCTGCAGGCCGCGCTCCTCGGCCATCGCCAGCAGCTTGCCGACCCCGGGGCGGTGGACCTCGATGCCGACGAAGCCGGTCCGGGGCGACCGGCCGGCGAGCTCCGCCAGCGTGTGCCCCATGCCGAAGCCGATCTCGACGACGAAGGCCTCGCAACCGGGGAACAGGGCGCCGAGCTCGAGCGGGGCGTCGCCGGGCTCCAGCCCGCGCCCGGCCCACAGCGAGTCGAACGCGTCGCGTTGCGCCGGCGTGAAGCGGCCCTGGCGGCGGACGAAACTGCGGATCGGGCGCTCGCGCGGTACCTGTTCGTCAGCGCTCACTGCGCCACGCTCCGACGACGATTGCAGCCCAGCCCAGCAGGAACAGCACGCCGCCCAGCGGCGTGACCATCCCGAGAGGGCGTATGCCGGTCAGGGCCAGCAGGTACAGGCTGCCCGAGAACAGCACGATGCCGGCCACGAAACACCGGGCCGCCAGGCGATGCCAACGGGGAGCGAGGGCCGCGGGGCGCGCGAGGCCGAGCGCGAGCAGCGCGAGCGCGTGATACATCTGGTAGTCGGCCGCCGTGCCCCACACGGCAAGCGCGGCGGGCTCGAGCTGCTGGCGCAGGCCATGCGCGCCGAAGGCTCCCGCGGCGACCGCGAGCAAGGCGGCCACCGCACCGCAGACGGTGACGGCCCGGTTCATCGGGGTGAGGGCGAACGGGCCTGGAGGCCCGGTCCTCAGGCGAGCATCGAGGCGCGCAGCTTGCCGAGCGCCCCCTGTTCGAGCTGGCGGATCCGCTCCGCCGAGACGCCGTAGCGCGCGGCGAGCTCGTGCAGCGTGGCCTTGTCCTCGTTCAGCCAGCGGCTCTGGACGATCTGGCGGCTGCGCTCGTCGAGGCCCTCCAGCGCCTGCTCGAGCCGCTCCTGGCTCGACGCTTCCCAGTCGCTGTCCTCGAGCTCGCGCGCGGGATCGTAGCGGCGGTCCTCGAGGTAATGTACCGGGGCGAACTGCGCCGCGTCGTCATCGTCGTCGGTGCCGGCATCGAAGGCGACATCGGCCGCGGCGAGACGGCCTTCCATGCGCCGGACTTCCTCGACCTCGACCCCGAGGTCGCGCGCCACCGCCGAGGCTTCGTCGTTGTTGAGCCAGCCGAGGCTCTTCTTCGCGCTGCGCAGGTTGAAGAAGAGCTTGCGCTGCGCCTTGGTGGTGGCGATCTTCACGATGCGCCAGTTGCGCAGGATGTATTCGTGCATCTCGGCCTTGATCCAGTGCACGGCGAAGGACACCAGGCGCACGCCCTTGCGCGGGTCGAAACGGCGCACGGCCTTCATCAGCCCGACGTTGCCTTCCTGCACGAGGTCGGCGAGCGGCAGGCCGTAGCCCGCGTAGGAGCGCGCGATGTGCACTACGAAACGCAGATGAGCAAGCACTAACTCACGCGCGGCGGCCAGGTCGTCATGGAAATACAGGGCCTCGCCGAGCGCCTGCTCGCGCTCCTGCGTCAGTACCGGGAATGCGTTGACCGCCTGGATGTAGGCATTGATGTTGCCGCCGGGCGTCAGCGCCATCATCGGTTGCAGTTCCTTGCTCATGGCGTCACCTCCTTTCATGGCGACCTATTCTAGCACTCGGCCAATTAGAGTGCTAAGCGCATGAAAGTTCCGCCCCCGCGCGGGCTCAGGCGCGTGTCGGGGGTGTGTCGTCGAACAGCGCCGCGACGAACTCGCCGGCCGCGAACTCGCGCAGGTCCTCGGCCGTCTCGCCGACGCCGATATAGCGGATCGGCAGCCCGAACTCGCGCGCGACGGCGAACACGATGCCGCCCTTGGCGGTGCCGTCCAGCTTGGTGAGCGCGATGCCGCTCACGCCGACCGCCTCGCGGAAGTGGCGCGCCTGGGCGAGCCCGTTCTGCCCGGTACCGGCATCGAGCACCAGCATGACCTCGTGCGGCGCGCTCGGGTCCACCTTCTGCATCACGCGCACGATCTTGCGCAGTTCCTCCATCAGGTTGCTCTTCACGTGCAATCGACCCGCGGTATCGGCGATCAGCACGTCGCAGCCGCGGGCCGTCGCGGACTGCAGCGCGTCGAAGATCACCGAGGCGCTGTCCGAGCCCGTCTGCTGCGCCACCACGGGCACGCCGTGGCGCTCGCCCCAGATCTGCAGCTGCTCCACGGCGGCAGCGCGGAACGTGTCCCCGGCGGCCAGCATCACGCTGCGGCCCTCGGCCTGGTAGCGCCGCGCCAGCTTGCCGATGGTGGTGGTCTTGCCGGCGCCGTTGACGCCGACCATCAGGATCACGAAGGGCTTGTGCGAACCGTCGATCGCGAGCGGCCGGCTTGCCGGCTCGAGCACCGCGACCAGCTGCTCCTGCAGCGCCTTGTACAGCGCCTGCGGATCGTCGAGCTCCTTGCGCTTGATGCGCTGCACCATGCCGTCGATGATCAGGCGCACGGTGGGCATGCCGACGTCGGCGAGCAGCAGGCGCGTCTCGAGCTCCTCGAGCAGGTCGTCGTCGAGGGTCTTGCGCCCGAGGAACAGGTTGCCGAGCCCCTCCGAGAACGCGCTGCGGGTCTTGCCGAGGCCCGCGCGCAGGCGCGCGAACCAGCCCGGACGCGCGCTGTCGCCCGTCGCGGGGGCTGCCGCGGGAGCGGCCGGCACGGCGGCGGGGGCCTCGGCCGCGGCGGACGCCGCTACGGGCGTCCCGTCCGGCGCGACCCCGGGGGCCGGCGTCGCCGTATCCGCGGGCGCCGTTGCGGGCGTCGCGGTCTCGGGTTTCGTGCGGGAGAAGAATCTGAGCGCCACGGTTCGGGGCCACCATCCGGAAAGGGCGGCGATTATACGGTATCCTGCGCCCCCACTTTTCACTTCCCGCTGGACGCATGGCAGCTCGCAAACCGGCCTCCTCCGCTGGCCACGCACCGCGCAGCCAGGTGCGCATCATCGGCGGCAGCTGGCGCGGGCGGCGCCTCGAGTTCCAGGCCGAGCCGGGACTGCGGCCGACGCCGGACCGCGTGCGCGAAACCCTGTTCAACTGGCTGCAGCCACGCCTCCCGGCGAGCCGTTGCCTGGACCTTTTCTGCGGCAGCGGGGCGCTGGCGATCGAGGCCCTGTCGCGCGGCGCCGCCAGCGCGACGCTGCTCGACCTGTCGCCGCGGGTGCTGCGCGAAGTCCGCCACAACCTCGAGCGACTCGGCACCGACGCCGCCGAGCTGGTGACCGCCGACGCCATGGCCTGGATCGCGACGGCGCAGGGGCGGCGCTACGACATCGTCTTCATCGATCCGCCGTTCGGCGCCGGTACCGCCGGGCGCTGCCTCGGGCTGCTCGCGGCCTCGTCACTGCTCGCGCCGGGCGCGCGCGTCTACGTGGAGTGCGGCGCCGGCGAAGCGGCGCCGGAGCTGCCTGCGGGCTGGCTGCTGCACCGCGAAAAATGCGCGGGCCAGGTGGCGTACCGCCTGTACCTCGCGCCTGGCTGAGCCGCGCGGGTACGGGGCGGGGAACTTTTTCTCCGGGCATTTGTCGGGGGACGGCTATTTGGCTACCATGCGCCCCCCGCCCTTGATTGCGCATGGTCTGCAGATGCGAACGATCGTCTACCCCGGCACCTTCGACCCGATCACCAACGGCCACATCGACCTGGTGGAACGGGCCTGCCGCCTCTTCGACCACGTGGTGGTCGCGATCGCACGCAGCGAGCGCAAACGGCCGCTGTTCTCGCTCGAGGAACGCATCGGCCTCTGCGAAGCGGCGCTCGGCCACCTGGACAACATCGAGATCGTGGGCTTCGACATCCTGGTGGTGAAATTCCTGCAGGAGCGCAAGGGCTGCGCGGTGCTGCGCGGGCTGCGCGCGGTGTCGGACTTCGAGTACGAGTTCCAGCTCGCCAACATGAACCGCGCCATGAACCCGGACTTCGAGACCGTGTTCCTGACGCCGGCGGACCACCTGTCGTTCATATCGTCGACGCTGGTGCGCGAGATCGCCTCGCTGCAGGGCGACGTCAGCAAGTTCGTGCACCCCAGCGTGCGCGCTGCCCTGCTCGAGAAGTTCGCGGAACCGGCCTGAACGGCGCCGACAGAGCGGCAGGGCGGGCGCCATGGCGCTGTTGATCACGACGCAGTGCATCAACTGCGACGTCTGCGAGCCGGTTTGCCCCAACGAGGCGATCTACGCGGGGGAGGAGATCTACGAGATCGACCCCGCGCGCTGCACCGAGTGCGTGGGGCATTTCGACGAGCCGCAGTGCCGCAAGGTGTGTCCGGTGGACTGCATTCCGCTGGATCCGTCCAACGTGGAAAGCCGCGAGAAACTGCTGGCGAAATTCGAGCGCCTGCGCGGCGCCGACCGGGTCGGCTAGCGCGCGTCGCTGTCGGCGGCATGACCCCGGTGACCGCTGTTGCGGCAACCGAGGCAGCGCACGAACAGGGCCTCGGCGGGACCCGCCATCAGCGTGTCGGCCGCCTGGTCCATGTTGCCGCCGGCGGCGGTGAACGGCAGCGACACCAGGAACGTGGCCGCGCCGGCCACGGTCGCGACGGCCAGCAAGGGACGGGCAATCAGCAGGTCGCCGGCCATCGCGAGCGCGCTCGGACTCTCGTCGACGGGCTGCGCGTGGGCAAACCACGGCGCCATCAGCGCCAGGCCCAGGGTTGCGACCGCCAGGCGGGATGCCTTCGTGTGTTTCATGTCCGTCTCCGTTGCGGGATCGTGTGCTGCAGGGACGCGCCTCGTGGCGCACGGTGCCGCTAAGAATAGTCGCTTTTGCGCCGGGCGTGCTCAGCGCTGGCAGCGGGGGCAATAGAATGTGCTGCGCTGCGCACTGCGCACCTGGCGTATCGCCTCGCCGCAGCCGGGGCAGGGTTGCCCCGTGCGTCCGTACACGTTCAGGCTCAGCGCGAAATAGCCCGGCGCGCCGTTGCCGTTCACGTAGTCGCGCAGCGTCGTCCCCCCCTGTGCGATCGCGCCCTCCAGCACCCCGCGCACCGCCGCGGCCAGGCGCGCGTAGCGCGCCGCCGCGACGCGGCCGGCCTGGCGCCGCGGATCGATGCCGGCCAGGTACAGGGCTTCGTTGGCGTAGATGTTGCCGACCCCGACCACCACGTGGCCGTCCATCAGGAACTGCTTCACGCTGGTGCACCGTCCGCGCGACAGGCGGAACAGGTAGTCACCGTCGAAGCCGCCGCCGAGGGGTTCGGGGCCCAGTCCGGCCAGCAGCGGATGCCGGGACGGATCGCCCTCCAGCCACAGGAAGGCGCCGAAGCGGCGCGGGTCGTGGTAGCGCAGCAGTCGCCCGTCCTCCAGCAGCAGGTCGATGTGATCGTGCTTGCGGGGGCTGGCCGCCGGCGCCGTGAGCACGCGCAAGCTTCCCGACATGCCGAGGTGGATCAGCAGGGTGCCCTTGCCGAGGCGCAGCAGCAGGTACTTGCCGCGGCGTTCGACGGTGTCGACTTCCTCGCCGCTCACGAGCGCCGCGAGATCGGGGGGCACCGGCCAGCGCAGCCGCGGCTCGCGGACCTCGACCCCGCGGATGCGCCGCCCGCGCAGGTAGGGCAGGATGCCGCGCCGGGTGGTTTCGACTTCGGGCAGTTCGGGCATGGGTCTGCGCCGCCTCGCACGCGGCCTGCGACGGCCGGCCCGGCACAAACAAAAAACCCGGCCGCAGCCGGGTTTCCGTCAGTGCCGCGGGGCACTCACTTGATCTTGGCTTCCTTGTACGCCACGTGCTTGCGCACGACGGGGT
>CAYXJM010000146.1:0-6450 GCA_964465455.1 uncultured Klebsiella sp. | reverse complement strand
CGGGGAGCTTGCGGCAGGCGAGCGCGATCACGACGGCGTTGTCGCCGCCGAGCAGGATGTCGATCAGGATGATCTGCCCGACCGACAGCCAGAACGAGGGATCGAGCAGGAACTCCGGCATCTGTCACCCGGGAATCTGATGATGAAACCGGCGCGGAGAATAGAGAGTCGCGCCGTTCAAGTCCACCGCGGCATCGCCCGATCGCAGCGTGCGAGCCGCTCAGGCCGTCGCCGCGAGGTACAGCAGTTGCAGCTCGTACAGCAGGGCCGGGCGCGCTTCGCCGACCACATGGATCGCCACCTCGCTGGTGAGCAGCGTACCGCGCCGGTGCGCCTCCACGCGCTTCAGGCGCTCGCGCAGGTGCACGCTCGCGCCGACCGGCACCGGCGACAGGAAGCGCAGGCCGCCCGAGCCCAGGTTCACCGTGCTGGCGGCGTTGACCGGCACGAAGGCTTGCGGCGGCCGCAGGCTCGGCATCAGCGACAGCAGCAGGAAACCGTGCACGATGGTGCCGCCGAACGGACTCTCGCGGCGCGCGCGCTCGACGTCGACGTGGATCCACTGCCGGTCACCGGTGAGTTCGGCAAAGCGGTCGACCATGTCCTGCGTGATCAGGAGCGCCGCGGACCAGGGGCCGAACTCCTCGCTGACCATGCCGCGCAGGGCGTCGAGGTCGCGCGCGTCGATCGGCTGCGGCGGCATCCCAGGCATCGGCATTCTCCGGTTTCGCGCGGTACCGGGGATGATAGGATCGCCCCCGGCACCCCGCAATCGATGGATGCGCCGGCCCCGGCGCGAAGGACATTGACGCATGTACCAGACGCTGCAGCTCGAATGCCGCGACGCCGTCGCCGTGATCACGCTGAACCGGCCCGACCAGCTCAATGCCTACACCGTGCGCATGGGCGAGGAACTGGTCGACGCCTTCGACGCGCTGCGTAGCGACGCCGCGGCGCGCGTCGTGGTGCTCACCGGCGCCGGACGCGCCTTCTGCGCCGGCCTGGATCTGCGGGTGGCCGCGGGCCCCGCGGAACCCGGCCTGCCCGCGCTGGGCCAGGAGCGCCTGATCCGCGACTTCGCCCCGGAACTCTTCGACTACCCCAAGCCGGTGATCGCTGCGATCAACGGCGCCGCGGCCGGCATCGGCGTCACGCTCACGTTGCCTTGCGACATCCGCTACGCGGCGGCCGGCGCGAAGATCGCGTTCCCGTTCGCGAAGCTCGGCATCGTGCCGGGTCTCGGCAGTTCCTGGCTGTTGCCGCGCCTGCTCGGACCGGGCCAGGCCAAGATCCTCGCACTGACGGGCAGGACCATCACGGCCGAGGAGGCGCTGGGCATCGGGCTGGTCGACGCCGTATTCGCTCCGGAGGCCGTGCTCGCGGAAGCGATGGCGCTCGCGCGCACGATCGCGGCGAACCCGCCGGACATCGTGCGCCTGATCAAGCAGACGCTGAACGCCGGCGCCGCGGCCGCGTCGATCGGCAGCGCGCTCGCGTTCGAACACGCGCAGAACGCCCGTCGCGGATCGATGCCGCCCTGAGCCCTTCCCCCGGTGCGCGGGGCGCCGCGCGGCTTCAGCCGAGCGCCCCGCTGCTGCGCAGGGCCGCGAGCCGGTCCTCGCGATAGCCCAGGATGTCGCGCAGCACCTCCTCGCTGTGTTCGCCGGCGCGCGGGGCCGGCGCGGGCTCGGGCAGTTCCTCGCCGAGGAAATGCACCGGGAATGGCAGCATGTCGGCGCCGTGACGCGCGGCGCCCAGCCAGGGAAAGCGCGCCTGGAAGTGCGGATCGTCGATCAGCGTGCGCGGCGTGTTGACCGGCGCGATGGCGGTGTTGTGCGCCGCGCCGAAGGCGAGCCACTCGGCCGAGCTGCGCGAGAGGAAGATCTCGCGCAGGATCGCGCGCAGCTCGCGGTTGCCGCGCGCATGGTCACCGTACCGGCTTCCCGGCCAGCGCGCGAACAGCTCCGGTCGCCCCACGCCCTCGCAGAAATTACGCCAGAACTCCTGCTCCGAGGCCATGAACAGGATATGGCCGTCCGCGGTCTCGTAGAACTGGTAGCGCACGCCGTCGTGCATGCCGGCAGTGCCCGGTGCGCGGCGCTCGTAGTTGTCGCTGCGGTTGCCGGTCACCTCCGACTCCGGGCGCCGGTAGGCCTTCCAGGTCTCGCTGCGCAACCAGTCCATGTAGGCCGCGCCGTCGGCCTGGCCGATATCGAGACAGGCACCGGTGCCATCGCGCTGGGCGCGCAGCAGTGCCGCACAGATCGCCATGGCGCCGAGCACCGGCCCGGCGTGGATTCCGACCGAGGGATGCTCGGGGATGTAGCAGAAGCCCTCCTCGTCGCGGCCCGGGCCCACCAGCCCCGCCCAGCTGTCGAAGGCGATGCCGTGCGCGGGAAGATCGCGATAGGGCCCGCTCATGCCATAGCCGGAGACGCAGCAGTAGACCAGCGCGGGATTGATGGCGCGCAATTGCTCGTAGCCGAAACCGCGACGCGCCAGCGCGCCGGGACGCATGGCCTCGATCAGCACATGCGACACCGCGACCAGCTCGCGCAGCACCGCGGCGCCGTCCTCGCGGCGCAGGTCGAGCACCAGGCTCTTCTTGCCGCGCGAGACGTGGTGGTGCATCAGCGAGCTGCCCGCGACGATGGGCCAGGTGAGTTCGCGCACGTAATCGCCGCCCGGCGGCTCGATCTTGATCACCTCGGCGCCGAGGTCGGCCAGATGCATCGCCGTCGCGCCGGGTGCGAGCAGCGAGCAGTCGAGGACGCGGATGCCCGCGAGCGGAGCGCTCATGGCTGCCACTCCCCGGCGCGGCGCCGCCATGGCGGCTCATCGCCTCCGGCCAGCGCGACCTGCGCCACGCAGCGCGTCGCGACCCTTTGCTCCGTCCTGATGCACATCTCCACCTCCGCCCACTCGCACCCGCGCCCGTCGACGCGCACGGCAACGATGCTGCCTTCGATCACGATCGTGCCGCCCGCGTAGACCGGGGCGCTCATGCGGCTCCGCAGGCGCCCGATACGCGCGCCGCTGCCGAGTCGCTCGCCGATGAAGCGTTCGATCAGCGCCAACTGGGTGGGCGTGTTGAGGAACACGTCGCGGTGGCCCGCCTGCTCGCGCGCGTAGACGGGATCGTGGTGCAGCGGGGAATAATCGCGCGTGGCAAAGGCTCCGGCCACCACCAGCGTGTGATCGATGGCGCATCGAAGCGGCTCCAGCACGCTGTGCGTCGCGGCCGGCGTCGATGCAGCCGGCTGCACGCGCGGCGCCGCTGCCGCCGCGCGCCGGTAACCCAGGCACTCGTAATGCTCGACGCCGAGCAATTCGCCGCGCGCGTTCCGGTACTGAACCGCGATCTGCCAGAAGCGCCCGCGCCCGAGACGGGTGTCCTTCTCGGCGCTCACCTCGCGCAGCAGCTGTTCGCTGTACACGCGATCGCCGAGGCGAACCGGCGCGTGGAACTCGGCCTCGATCGCGCTCACGATAGCCACGGGATAGCCGAGCAGCGTCTTCAGGTCGTAGTGCAGCTCCAGCGCCCTCGGCGCCGGGCCGGGCGCCGGCGACCACAGCCCGGGCCGGCTCCAGGTCGAGAGCATCGTGACGGGCGCCACCGCCCCCCCGGCGAGCTCGCGCGCAACGCCTTCGTCCCACCACATCGGGTTGGCATCGCGCACCGCGGCGCACAGCGCGTGCACGGCCGCGGCCGTCACCGTCTCGTCGCCCGCGCGGGCATAACGGGGCTGCCCGATCAGCGCGCGCACGGCATCGGGCAGACCGGGATCGGCCTGCGGCGACACGGCGCTCATGCCGGCTCCGCCGCAACGCGCAGCGTGGCGCGGAATTCGGCCAGCAACTCCGTCCGTGCGCGCTCGTACTCCGCGATCGCGGCATCCTTGACCACGTCGAAGCCGCGCACGCGTGCCGGCAACGCCGCGATCCGCACGGCCAGCGCATGGTTGTCCGCGTGCAGGCCGGCCATCAGCGTGTCCACGAGCGCCTTGTACTCCGCGATCAGCGCGCGCTCGCGCCGGCGGTGCGCCGACCAGCCGAACGGGTCGAAAGGCGTGCCACGCAGGAACCTGAGCCGCGCCAGCGACGCGAACACCGGCCGCATCCAGGCCCCGAACTCGCGCTTGCGGTAGCGCCCGGTCCGCGGGTCGCGCGTGGCGAGCAACGGCGGCGCGAGGTTGAAGGCAATGCGGTAGTCGCCCTCGAACTGCGCGGCGAGCTGGCGCGCGAGCACCTCGCCGCTCAGCAGGCGCCCGACCTCGTACTCGTCCTTGCAGGACATCAGCTTCGCCAGGTTGCGCGCGACGGTTTCAGCCAGCTCGCCGCCCGCGCCGGCCCGCTCGCGCTCGACGGCGGCGACGCGGCGGACGAACTGCTCGAAGCGCGCGGCCCAGGCCGCGTCCTGGTACTCCGTAAGCCAGGCGACGCGGTCGGCGATCAGGCTCTCGAGCGTCCCGCGCCCGGGCGTCACGACGCGCACCGGTTCGGGCTCGACCAGCAGCGCCTCGAGTGCGGGCGGATCGCACACCGCGAGTCGCCCGAGCGCGAAGGCGCGGCGGTTCATCTCGATCTCGGTGCCATTCAGCTCGATCGCGCGCTCCAGGCTGGCACGCGACAGGGGGATCAGCCCTCGCTGCCACGCGGCGCCGAGCAGGAACAGGTTGGCGCCGATCGCGTTACCGAGCAGCTGCATCGCGATGCGCGTCGCATCGATGCCGAGCACGCCGCGATCCCGCGTGCGCGCGGCCAGCGCCTGCTCCATGCCGCGGCTGTCGAAATCCAGGTCCGGGTTGCGGGCGAAGGCGTTCGTGGGCGCCACGTGCGCGTTGTAGACCACCGCCGAGCGTCCCGCCGCCATGCGCGCGAGCACGTCCGCGCCGGCCGCGACCACGAGGTCCGCCGCCAGCACCAGGTCCGCCGCACCCTCGGGGATGCGCGTCGCGACGTGCAGCGCCTCGCCCGCCACGAAACGGACGTGGCTGGTCACGGGACCGTTGCGCTGCGCGAGCCCGGTGATGTCGAGCACGCTGACCGGCTTGTCCTCCATGTGCGCGGCAAAGCCGAGCAGCGCGCCGAGCGTGATGATGCCGCTGCCGCCGATGCCGGCCACGAGGATGTTGCAGGACGCATCGCCGGCCGGCAGCGCCGGCTCGGGCAGCGAGGCGAACAGCGCCTCGTCCGGCATGTTCCCGCCCCCTGCGGCCGTGGCGCGCAACCGTCCGCCGTAGACGGTGACGAAGCTCGGGCACATGCCCTTCACGCAGGAGAAATCCTTGTTGCACACCGACTGGTTGATCGCGCGCTTGCGCCCGAAGCGCGTATCGCTGGGCTCCAGCGCGATGCAGTTCGACTGTATGCCGCAGTCGCCGCAGCCCTCGCACACTTCCTCGCTGATCAGGTAGCGCTTTGCGACATCGGGGTACCTGCCGCGCTTGCGCAGGCGCCGGCGCTCGGTGGCGCAGGCCTGCTCGTAGACGATCGCCGACACGCCCGGGTGCTCGCGCAGTTCGCGCTGCACCGCGTCGAGCTCGTCGCGGTGATGGAAGGTGGTGATGGCGGGAAACTTCCCGCGGTCACGGTGGCGCGCGAGATCCTCGGTGACCAGCGCGATGCGCCTGACGCCCTCGGCATGGAGCTGTTGCGCCACGCGGGGCGCCGTGATGCCGCCGTCGAAGTTCTCGCCCTCGATCGGCTGCCCGCCGGTCATCGCGATCGCGCCGTTCAGCAGGATCTTGTAGGTGATGTTGGTGCCGGCGGCGACGTTGGCGCGGATCGCGAGCAGGCCGGAGTGGAAGTAGGTGCCGTCGCCGAGGTTCTGGAACACGTGTTCGCGCGTGCTGAAGGGCGCCTGCCCGATCCACGCCGCGCCCTCGCCGCCCATGTGGTACACGGCGAGCGTGTTGCGCTCGGGCAGCCAGACCGAGAGGCCGTGGCAGCCGATCCCGCCGAGCGCGACCGAGCCCTGCGGCACCCGCGTCGAGGTATTGTGCGGACAGCCGGCGCAGAAGCTCGGCATGCGCATCAGCGGGCCCGGTGCGCCGGCGGGAGCCCCCGCCGCGGCAGGCGGCTCCAGCGCCACGAGCCTTGCGGCGAGCTTCGCGTCGGGTTCGCGCCGCATCAGTTCGCGTGCGATCAGCCGCGCGAGCAGCACCGGATTCAGCTCCCCGCTCGCGGGCACCAGCGGCGCGCCCTCGAGGTCGCGCTTGCCGGTGAGCCTGGGCCGCCAGCCCGAGGGCTGGTTGTACAGCAGGCCCGCGACCTGCTCCTCGATGACCGGGCGTTTTTCCTCGACCACCAGCAGCTGCTCGCAACCCTCGGCGAAGCGCAGGATTCCCGCGGGCTCCAGCGGCCAGACCATCGCGACCTTGTATACCGATACCCCGAGCTCCGCGGCGCGCGCCTCGTCGATGCCGAGCTGCGCCAGCGCGTCCATGA
>CAYXJM010000145.1:0-6531 GCA_964465455.1 uncultured Klebsiella sp. | reverse complement strand
ACCGCGGCAGTCAGCGCGTACTTCGTCAGCAGCCAGGCCATCTCGCGTCCTCCGTCGGGGGCATCGCGGAGCATCCTAAGACGCCGCGGCGGCGGGGAACAGCGCGCGGGCGCCTCGGCGCCCGGTCGCGGCGGCGATGACGCGGCTGCCGCCAGCTGCGCACGCCTGCTGGATCGACGAGGCGCACGGCAACACCTCCTGAGTGGCCCGTTTGGGGCATGAATTTTGATTTTTTCTGGCTGATCCGCGGCTTATCGTTTACTCTTCAAGTGAACGGATAATATTGGGGAGTCGCGGCATGAAGTGGGGCAAGAGAACGTCCATGAGCCTGGTGGCAGGGTTCGTGTGCAGTCTGCTCGCTTCGGCCACCGCGCTCGCCCGCCCCCCGGAACTCGATCCGCACCGGTTGCAGCTGCAATCGACCAAGGCCGTGGTCTTCGACGCACGCACCGGCGAGGTGGTTTACGCCAAGAACGCCGAGGCGACAGCGCCGATCGCCTCGATCACGAAGCTGATGACCGCGATGGTGGTGCTCGACGCCCGGCTGCCGATGGACGAGATGCTGACCATCACCAAGGACGATATCGATCGCCTGAAGGGCACCTATTCGCGGCTGCAGATCGGCACCCGCCAGTCGCGCAAGGAAATGCTCCGGCTCGCGCTGATGTCCTCCGAGAACCGCGCCGCCTCGGCGCTCAGCCGCCACTACCCCGGCGGGCGCGGTGCCTTCATCGCGCAGATGAACCGCAAGGCCGCGGCGCTGCGCATGACGCACACCCGCTTCGAGGACGGCACCGGGCTGTCGACTCACAACGTTTCCTCGGCCGGCGACCTGGTGAAGCTGGCGCAGGCGGCCAGCCAGTATTCGCTGATCCGGGAATTCACCACGACGCCGGAGCGCACCGTGACCTTCCCGCAGCCGCGCTACTCGCTCGGCTTCGTGAACACCAACCGCCTGGTGCGCGCGGGCTCGTGGGACATCGAGCTCAGCAAGACCGGCTTCACCAACGAGGCCGGCCGCTGCCTGGTCATGAAAACGCGCGTCGGCGACCGCCCGATGGTGATGGTGCTGCTGAACTCGCAGGGCAAGCTCACGCCCGTGGGTGACGCGACCCGCATCAGGCAGTGGCTCGAATCGAGCAACTACCCCGCCCTCGCCGCCCGCCGTTCCACCTCCGCCTGAGCGCAGGCATATCTCCGCTTCAGATGGTGAGGTCGGCGGGGGATTCCATGCGCTGGAGTTCCCAGAGGCGGCGGTAGAGACCGCCGCGGGCGATCAGCTGCGCGTGCGTGCCGCGCTCCTGGATGCGGCCGCGCGCTAGCACGAGGATCTCGTCGACTTCGCGCAGCGTCGACAGCCGGTGCGCGATCACGACCAGCGAGACCCGGCCGCGCAGCGCGTGCAGCGCCTGCTGCAGCAGCTCCTCGGTCGCGCTGTCGATGTTCGCGGTGGCCTCGTCGAGGATCAGCAGCGCGGGATCGCGCAGCAGCGCGCGCGCCAGTATCACCTGCTGGCGCTGGCCGGCCGACAGCGCGGCGCCGCGCTCGCCCACCGCGGTCTGCAGTCCCTCCGCGAGGCTGGCCAGGAACGGCCCGAGGCCCGCGCGTTCGGCGACCTCGCGGATCTGCGCCAACCCCGCGCCCAGGCCGAAGTCGATGTTCTCCGCGATGCTGCCCGCCAGCAGGAAGGGCTCCTGCGGCACGTAGCCGACGAGGCGGCCGAAGGTGCGGTCGTCGATTGCCGCGAGCGGCACGCCGCCCAGCGTGATGGCGCCCGCGCGCGGCTCGTGGAAGCGCAGCAGCAGCCCCGCGATCGTGCTCTTGCCGCTGCCGGTGGCGCCGACCAGGGCGAGCGAGCGCCCCGGCGCGAGCTCGAAGCCGATGTCGTGCAGCACGGCCGGTCCCTCGTCGTAGGCGAAATCCACGCCCGCGGCGCGGAGCGCGGTGTCGCCCGGCACCGGGCCCTGCAGGCGCGGCAGCCGCGCGTCCGTGCGGTCGATCAGCTCGAAGACGCGCGTGCCCGAGACCATCGCGTTCTGGAACATGCTGAGCCGGTGCGTGACGTCGATCACCGGCTCCGCGAGCCGCCCGAGGTAGTTCACGAACACGTAGATCACGCCGATCTGCGCGGCGCCGCCGAGCGCTTCGGTGCCTGCCCACAGCACCAGCGCGGCCATGCAGCCCATCATCAGCAGGTCCACCAGCGGGCGCAGCATCATCGCGTCGAGCCTGAGCGAGGCGCGCCGCGCACGGTAGTGCGTGTCGCACAGGGCGCCGAAGCGCGTGTCGAAGCGCGCGTGCTGGCGCGTCAGCTGGATCGCGCGCACGCCGCCGATCGATTCCGACAACGCGCCGTTGATCTGCGCCAGCGCCTGGCGCACGGCACGAAAACGCGCCCCGCTGAGGCGCTGGTAGCTCCACATCACCAGCGCGGCGAGCGGCAGGAAGGCGAGGCAGGGAATCGCGAGCCGCCAGTCGAGCAGCAGCATCGCGATCGCCATGCCGACGACGCGCGCGCTGTTGGCGACCACCACGCCGAGCACGTTCACGTAGAAGTCCTTCACGGCCTCGGTGTCGTTGGTGAGCCGCGAGACCACGACGCCCACCGGCGTGCGGTCGTACCACGCCACCGGGAGCCGCAGCGCGGTGGCGAAGGCGCGCTCGCGCAGGCTCGCGACGGCGGCGAGCGCTATCCGCGCGAGCTGCACGGCCTGCGCGTAGCCCGCGCCGGCCGCGACCAGCTGCAGGCAGACGTAGCCGCCGGCGAGCGCCAGCACGGTCGCGAGCGGGTAGGAGCCCGTCTGCACGTGCTCGTCGATGAACACCTTGATCAGCAGCGGCCCGCCGACTTCCGCCGCGGCCGCGAGCAGCACCAGCACCGTGGCGAGCGCGAAGGCGCGGCGGTCGCGCGTCGCGAGCGCGAGCAGCCGGGCGAGCGTGCCCCGGCTCACGGGCCCTGCTCCACGCTGGCGGCGAGCTGCTGGTAGCGCCAGGTCTGCGCGTACCAGCCGGCACCGGCGAGCAGCGCGGCGTGCGTGCCGCGTTCGGCGACGCGTCCCTCGCGCAGCACCAGGATCTCGTCGGCCGACTGCACCGCCGAGAGACGGTGGCTCACGATCACGCGGCTCAGGTGCCGCGTGTGCCGTTCCAGCTCGCCGAGGATGCGGTGCTCGGTCTCGGCATCGACCGCCGAGAGCGCATCGTCGAGCAGCAGGATCCGTGCCTCGGCGAGCAGCGCGCGCGCGAGGCACAGGCGCTGGCGCTGCCCCCCCGAGAGCGTGACGCCGCGCTCGCCGACCTCGGTGGCGAGCCCGGCCGGCAACTGCGCGAGGTCGCGCTCCAGCGCCGACATGCGCAGCGCCGCCGCCACCGCGGCCTCGTCGGCCCCGGGCCGCGCCAGCACGAGGTTCTCGCGCAGCGTGTCGGAGAACAGCACCGACTCCTGCATCACCAGCGCCACGGCCGCGCGCAGCGCGTCGAGCCGGTAATCGGCGAGCGGGTGACCGCCGAGCCGGATGTGCACGCGCGGGTCGTCGTGGAAGCGCGCGATCAGCGCCAGCAGCGTGGACTTGCCCGAACCGGTCGGCCCCACGATGCCGAGCGTGTGCCCGGGCGCCAGCGTGAAGCCGACGTCCGCCAGCGCGGGCTGCGCGCGGCCGGGATACCTGAAGTCATCGATCCTCACCTCGAGACGGTGGTCGGTCACCGCGGCGAGAGCGCCTTCGTCCGGCACCGCCGAGGGCGTGCGCAGGAAGGTCTGGATGCGTTCCCACGCGGCCTTGCCGCGCTGCACCAGGTTGGCCATCCAGCCGAAGGCGAACATCGGCCACACCAGCTGCCCGAGGTACATCGTGAACGTGGTGAGCTCGCCGATCGTGAGGCGCCCGCGGGCGATCAGCCACGCGCCGCCGCCGATGCTGACCAGGAACGAGGCGCCCACGGTGAGGTAGATCACCGGGTCGTAGCGCGAGTCGACGCGCGCGACGCCGAGGTTCGCCACGGTCGCCGCCTCGGACGCGCCCGCCAGCATCGCCTCGGCGTGCGCCTCGGCGCCGAGCCCGCGCAGCGCGCGCAGTCCGGCCACGCTCTCCTGGGTCACCGCGTTCAGGTGGCTGAAGGCGGCCTGCGCGGCGTCGAAGCGCCGGTGCAGCTGCTCGCCGAGGCGCCACATCACCCAGCTCATCAGCGGCCAAGGTGCCAGCGCCATCAGCGTGAGCCAGCCGCTCAGCGTGAAGACCATCACCGCCAGCACCAGCAGTCCGCTCATGATGCCGTCGAAGACCGAGAGCACCGCCTCGCCCGCGGTCATCTCGACCGCCTGCACGTCGTTGGTGGCGCGCGCCATCAGGTCGCCGGCCGGGAAGGCCGCGAGCGCGGCCGGCGACAGGCCGAGCAGGTGCGCGTGGATCTCGCGGCGCAGCTGACGCCCGAGCCGGTACGAGGTGCCGAACAGGATCTGCCGCCACAGGAAGCGCAGCACGTAGACGCCGGCGGCCGCGGCCACGATCGCGCCGGCGTGCAGCCACAGGCCGCGCGCGTCCAGCGTCCCGGCCTGGATGCCGTCGACGACGCGCCCCACGAGCGCCGGCGGCAGCAGGTTGAGCACCGAGACGCCGGTGAGCATCAGGCCCGCGAGCGCGTAGCTGCGCCAGTGGGCGCGGAAGAAGCCGCGCAGTTCCCAGAGGATGTTCATGGGCGCGCACCATACCCGATCGCGGTCGCGCGAAGGAAACCGGCCGCGGCGCGCGTCGAAGAATGCACACGAATGGCCGCCACCGCGGGCGGTGGCCCGGCAACGGGGACTTTGCGAACATGGCGGCGAACCTGCACCCGCACCGCGCGCCGGCACCGGAGGCCCGCGCCGGCCACGCTTCGGGAGAAGCCGTGAGCGACATCGACGTCCCCGACGAGGCACTGCTCGCGGCGATCGCGCGACGCGACCCGCGCGCGTTCGCCGCGCTGGTGCAGCGCCATGCCGGCTGGGCGGCGCGCTTCGCCGAGCGCATGACGGGCAACCCGCAGAGCGCCGAGGACGTGGTGCAGAACGCCTTCCTCAGGCTGTGGAACGGCGCCGCGCGCTGGGAAGGCCGCGCCCGCTTCACGACGTGGTTCTACCGCGTGCTGCACAACCTGGCCATCGACGAGCTGCGCCGGCGCCGCGGCGGGCACGAGGAACTGGACGAGGCGCTCGAGGACCCGGCCGCCACGCCGGCGGAACGGCTCGAGTGCGACCGCCGCGCCGCGCGCGTGCGCGAGGCGCTGGCCGCCCTGCCCGAGCGCCAGCGCGCCGCGCTGGTGCTGAGCCACTTCGAGGAGCGCTCGCAGGCCGAGGCGGCGGACATCCTCGGCATCAGCGAGGGCGCGCTGGAATCGCTGCTCTCGCGCGGACGCGCCGCGCTGCGCGAGCGCCTGCGCGGCGAAATGCACTAGGAGGACGCATGGACATCCGTCGTTTCAGCGAGCTCGCGGCCGCGCACGGCGCACGGCGCGAGCGCTGGCCCGAACCGGAGCGCGCGCTCTACGACCGCTGCGCGTCCGCCCCCGAGGCCATGGGCATCCTCGCCGATGCCGAGCGCATCGACGCCTTCCTCGACGGCTGGCACGCGCAGGTGGACGACGCCGCGCTCGCGGCGCGGATCGTGGCCGCGGCGGCAGAGACGCCCCCGGCCGCGTCGCCCGCGCCGCGGCCACCGCGCGGGCTGGCGGCCTGGCTGTCGACGGGCTTCCTGGCGTCGGCCGCGCTCGGCTTCGTGCTCGGCTTCGCGCAGGCGGGCGCGGGCAGCGACGAGGCGGCCTACGACGAGCTGATGCTCGGCAGCAACACCGCGATGGAGGATTTCCTGTGAGCGTGACCGATACCCTGAAGCGCCCGGCGGTGCTGGGCGCGCTGCTCGCCGTGGCGGTGGCCGGCAACCTGTTCCAGGCCGGCATCCTCGCGGGACGCCTCGGCGCCCACGCGATGCGCCCGCCGAAGTTCGAGCGCGACTTCGAGTCGCGGCTGCGCGCGGTGCCCGAGGAGCGGCGCAACGAGATCCGCGAGCACCTGCGCCGCAGCGCGCCGGCGATGCGCGAGCAGCACGAGGCGCTGCGCGCGCTGCACGCGGCGATCGCCGCCGAGCTCGCCCGCGAGCAGCCCGACCGCGCGCTGCTGGAGCAGAAGATGGCCGAGCTGCGCGCGCGCACGGCGGCGATGCAGGAGGCGCTGCAGAAGAGCTTCCTCGACACGGCGCTCGCGCTGCCGCGCGCCGAGCGCCAGGAGATGGTCGAGGCGATGCAGCAGGCGCGCGGACGCGGCCGGGCCGGCCGAGCGGATGACGCCGGTCCGCCGGGAGGACCCGGGCGGCACGGCATGCCGCCGCCCGAGGCGATGCCGCCGGACGCTCCCATGCCGCCGCCGCCCGCGCCCGAAGCCCCCTGAGACCGGACCGCGGGCGGCGCCGTGCCGTGCGCGTTCCGCCGTGCGGGCGCCAGACCTTACAATGCGCGCTGGTCCCACTTCCCGGACAGCGCAAGACGACAGAACACTATCCA
>CAYXJM010000144.1:0-6533 GCA_964465455.1 uncultured Klebsiella sp. | reverse complement strand
CTCGGGCGCCACGGCGCGCGCATCGCGATGCTGAGTCGCCGTGAAGAAAAGCTGAAGGCAGCGGTGGAAGATCTGCAACGCGAAGGCATCGAGGCGCACTATGCCGTGGGCGATGTGCGCGAACCGCAGGCCGTGGAGGCCGCGGTGCGCGACATCCTGGCGCGCTTCGGGCGCATCGACATACTCGTGAACAACGCGGCGGGTAATTTCCCGGCACCAATGAGCCAGATCTCGCCGAACGGCTTCCGCGCCGTGGTGGCCATCGACCTACTCGGCACCTACAACGTCTCGCGCGCGGTGTTCGACGCCTGGCAGCGCGCGCACGGTGGCAACATCGTCAACATCAGCGCACCGTTCGAGCTGAAGGGCGCGGCGCTGCAGGCGCACGTCGCCGCCGCGAAGGCCGGCGTCGATTCGCTGACGCGCACCTGCGCGGTGGAGTGGGGGCCCTACGGCATCCGCGTCAACGCGGTGGCGCCGGGCACCATCGCGGGCACCGAGGGCGTGCAGCGCTTCACGGCGGCGGTCGCGAACCCGGGGCCCGGCAGTCCGCTGGGCATCGAAGGTCACGGCAGCGACATCGCCTGCGCAGTGCTGTTCTTCTGCTCGCCGGCGGCGCGCTTCGTGTCGGGGCAGGTGATCGCCGTCGACGGCGCCGCGACGGTGGACCAGCTGAAGCTGGGGCTCGGGCGCGTCTGAGCGCGCCCCTTACGATAATTTCATGCGCGAGCGCTGGCCGCGGCGCAAGGCCGCGGAGTAGGTTTGCCCGCACACCACGACGCGCGAGGGCACGCGATGAGCCGTTTCACCGAGATCGCCAGCGGATTGCAGTTTCCCGAAGGCCCGGTCGCGATGCCCGACGGCAGCGTGCTGCTGGTCGAGATCCGCCGCGGCACGCTGTCGCGCGCGTGGCCGGACGGACGCGTCGAGGTCGTCGCCGAGCTCGGCGGCGGCCCGAACGGCGCGGCGATCGGACCCGACGGGCGCTGCTACGTCTGCAACAACGGCGGCTTCGCGTGGACCGAGTACAACGGCGTCTGGATCCCGGGCGACCAGCCCGCCGATTACTCGGGCGGGCGCATCGAGGCCGTCGACCTCGCCACCGGCGCGGTGGAGACGCTCTACACGCACTGCGACGGCGTGCCGCTGAAGGGGCCGAACGACCTCGTCTTCGACCGCCACGGCGGCTTCTACTTCACCGACCTCGGCAAGACGCGCCCGCGCGACATGGACCGCGGCGCGGTGTACTACGCGAAGGCCGACGGCTCGTTCATCCGCGAAGTGCTGCACGGGTGCACGACGCCGAACGGCGTCGGGCTGTCGCCGGCCGAGGACCGGCTCTATGTCGCCGAGACGACGACCGCGCGCCTGATGGCCTACCGCATCACCGCGCCCGGCGAGATCGAGCACGTGATGGGGCCCGAGGCGATGCTCGCCGGCTCGGCGAACTTCCAGTTCTTCGATTCGCTGGCCGTGGACGCCGCGGGCAACGTCTGCGTGGCCACGATCCTGAACGGCGGCATCACGATCGTGCCGCCCGATGGGCGCGGCGTGCGCCACGTGCCGGTCGACGACCCGATGATCACGAACATCTGCTTCGGCGGCCGCGATCTGCGCACGGCCTACATCACCTGCTCCTTCGGCGGCCGCCTGCTCGCCTGCGAATGGGAGAGGCCCGGGCTGGCGCTCAACTTCCTGAACCGCTGAGCGCCGCCCATGACGAGCCCCGACATCCCTGAGAGCGCCGATGCGATCGACCGCGACTGGCTCACGGCGGCGCTCGCGCCGCGCCACCCCGGTGTGCGCGTGCGTGCGGTGCGCGTGAGCGCGCGGCAGGAGTGGACCAACGCGCACGCCTGGCTCGCCGTCGACTACGACGAGCCGGCCGGCGCGCCGCCCACGCTGTTCTGCAAGCTGCTGCCGGCGGATGCGCGCCGCGCCGCCATCGCCGCGACCGGCATGGGCGTGCGCGAGGCGCTGTTCTACGAACGGCTGGCGCCGCGGCTGCCGCTGCGCGTGCCCGCGGCGCACGCGGTGCGGGCCGATCCCGCGAGCGGCGCCTTCGTGATGCTGCTCGAGGACCTGGTCGCCAGCGGCTGCACGGTCTCGGACGGGCCGACGGGCATCGCCCCGCAGGCGGCAGGGCGCGCGCTCGCCGATCTCGCGGCCCTGCACGTGCGCTACGAGGATGGCGCGCGGCGCGCGCGCGAGGCCGACTGGGTGCCGCCCCCGCCGGAAACCGACAACGACTACGGCGCCGCGATGCTGCGCTACGGTCTCGATCACCACCGCGAGCGCCTGAGCGATCGCTTCGCCGCGCTGGCCGAGCTGTACATCGCGGCCCGTCCCGCGCTGCACCGGCTCTGGCGCGAAGGGCCGGGTCCCGACACCGTGATCCACGGCGACGCGCACATCGGCAACCTGTTCGACGACCACGGCCGCACCGGCTTCTACGACTGGGGCATGCTGCAGCTCGGCAAGGGCCTGCGCGACGCGAGCTACTTCCTGACGATGGCGCTCGCGCCGGCCGATCGCCGCGCGCACGAGCGCGAGCTGCTGCGGCACTATCTCGCGGCGCGCGAAGCATGCGGTGCCGAGCCGGTCGCCTTCGACGCGGCGTGGCGCGCCCATCGCCTGTACGCGTCCTACGCCGTGGTCGCCTGCTGCCAGGTGGTCACCTTTCCCGCGAATGCCACGCCGAAACGGCGCGTGTTCGCCGAGTCGCTGCTCGCACGCGCCGAGGCCGCGATCGCGGAGCTCGAGGTGCGCGAGGCGCTGCGTGATTATGCGGGCTTGTAGGTCGGGCTTCAGCCCGACGGTGTCCGGCTGAAGCCGGACTCACGAGCCCGACGATGTCCGGCTGGGGCCGGACCTGTGAGCGACCGCGTCTGGCCCGGGTCCGCCGGAACGGCGGCGTCCGCGTGGACGAGGTGCGGGCCGGCGGCGTGCGCTGTCGCCTCGTGCCGCCGGCCTGTTCGAGTTCGCGGCCATGCCGCGCGCGCAGTGGCTCAGAAGGAACGCGACAGCTGGAACTCGACGGTGCGCGGGGCGCCGGGCCGCCCGACGAGCGAGGTCACGTTGGGTCCGCCGTAGTCTACGGCCGTCGTGATGTACTCCTCCTCGAGCAGGTTGCGACCGACCAGCAGCGCTTCCCAGGCGTCGTCGGCGCTGTGCCAGCCGACTCGTGCGTTGACCAGCATCATGTCGTCCTGCTGGGCCAGGTATTCCATGGAGCCGCGCACGCCATCGTTCGCGGGCGAAAAGTACTGCGACGTCTGGTAATGCAGGTCGGAGCCGATGAAGTAGCTGCCGCCGGCGTTCTCGAACAAGGTCCAGGTGAATCCGGTCACCCAGGTCCATTGCGGCGCGTTGTTCAGCCGCTGGCCAGAGGCATCTATCGGGCCGAAGGCCTTGATCTGTGCCCCGGTGTACTCGTCGTAGGTCGCGTCCAGCCAGGCCGCGTTCAGGAACAGGTCCAGTGACTCGACCGGACGCGCCTGCAACTCGAGCTCGAGGCCCTTCACCTCGGCGGTCGCGGCATTCTGCGTGAATGCGCTCGCCGGCGGCGTGTACAGTGTGACCTGCAGGTCCTCGTAGTCGTAGTAGAACGCCGCGACGTTCGCCCGCAGACGGTTGTCGAGCCATTGCGACTTCATGCCCAGTTCGTAGGACCACAGGTATTCAGGATCAAAGCCGGTGGACTGGTCCACGGGGCCGGTGGAACCGAAGTCGAAGCCGCCGCTCTTGAAGCCGCGCGTCGCCGAGGCGTAGAAGAGGAGGTCCTCGCAGGGCTCGTAGTTCACACCGAAGCGGGGCGTCCACGCGTCATAGTCTTTCGAGGACTCGATGCTGAAAGGGTCCGAGAATCCGGGCGCGCCGACCAGCGGCGGCGCCTGGATGCCGATGTCCGGGTCGGTGGCGCCGGAGGCAGTCCAGAAGTCGGTGATCTCGTAGTCCTTCCACTCACGCGAGTAGCGCACGCCGGCGATCAGCGACCATTGCTCGTTCAGCCAGTACTGGCCCTGCGCGAACGCCGCCCACGATTCGGCCTCCAGCCGCGGGCGCTGGAAGTGCGTTACGCCCCACAGCGGCAGGATCACGTCCGCCGGTTCCTTGTCGGTCTCCGTGAAGTAGTACAGCCCGGTGACGATCTCGGCGTTGCCGACGCGGCCGCTCACGTTGAACTCCTGGCTGAACTGGTCCTGATCCAGGTCGAACAGCGCACGCGTGACGTCCAGGCTGGTGGCGTCGGAGTCGGTGCGGTCGATCGATTCGAGCTCGCGGTAGGCCGTCAGCGACTTGAGTGTGAAGTTGTCGCTGAGCGCGTAACTGAGGTCCGCCGAGACGCCGTCACTGCGGACTTTCAGGTGGTTGGGCGCATCGGCCGTGATCTTCCAGTAGTCCCCAAGTATCGAGTCCTCGAGCGGCAGGCCGACCGGCTCGAGCAGTTTCGATGCGCCTGCGGTGTCCTCGTCCGAGCGGTAGCTGTCCGCGCGCAGAATCACTTCGGCACGCTCGCCGAGCGGCACCAGCAGCTGACCGCGCACGTTGTGGGCGTCCTGCTCCTCGATGTCGTCACCGGTCGACTCGTTGTCGAGCCACGGGTCGCGCTTCCATCCGCCTGCCGAGAGCGAGCCGCGCACGCCCGAGTCGCCGAGCGGGCCGCTGAGGTAGGCCTCCAGGCTGTACTTGTCGTAGTTGCCGGCGGCTGCACGCACCTTGCCGCTGAACGCCTCGGTCGGACGGCGCGAGATCACGTTGATGGTGCCCCCGACGGAGTTGCGGCCGTAAAGGGTGCCTTGCGGTCCGCGCAGCACCTCGATCCGCTCGACATCGAGGAATTCGGCGAAATAGCCGACGGGCCGTGCCATGTAGATGCCGTCGACGTGGATCGTGGTGCTGGGGTCGGAGCCGATGAACACGTTGTTGGAGCCGACGCCGCGCAGGTAGAGCTGCGCGTATCCGTTCACGTCCGAGATCTGCAGTCCCGGCGTCAGGTCGATCAGTCCCCGGATATTGTTCACGCCGCGCGTCGCCAGGTCCTCGCCAGAGAAGGCGGTGATCGCGATCGGCGTCTCCTGGAGCTTCGTCTCGCCGGCCTTGGTGGCGGTCACGACGATCTCCTCGAGGCCACCCTCCGGTGCGGCAGCGAACGTGGCCGGCGACAGGAGCACGGTGGTGCCGAGTGCGCAGGCGACGGCAAGGGCGGAGGAGCGGGGTGAGCGTGCGGGGGCGTCATTCATCGTGTGGTCTCCTGGGGCGGTGTTGTTATTTGTGCATTGCGTTCATGCCGCGCCGGTGCTGCATGGCGTGGTGCACTTCCTTATCCGTTCTGCACTTTCCGGACTTCATTGACGAACATAGTTATTTTATATCTGTTTTCAAAACAAAAATAAAACATAATTCGTTTTTTGAGATCAGAAACGTAACGATTGCTGCATATGCTGCCGGATGCTAGGCTCTGCCCGGTCCGTGACAGGTGCGCGCCCGATGCGCGGTGTGGCGTGATTCGGTCGATCCGGGGAAGCAGTGGAGGCGAGCGTCTGGATGGAAGCGATCAGCATCCCGGCTGCGGGTGACGCCGTCGCAGCGGGCGGCGTGTCGACGGAAAGCTTGCGGCTGCTCGCCCGGCGACGCTCCGTTGCGGCGTCGCAACTTGGTGTCCCCGCTCCCGACGCGGCGGCGCTGGATCGGATCTTGCGCCTCGCGGTGCGCGTGCCCGATCACGGCGCGCTGACGCCGTGGCGCTTCATCGTACTCGAGCATGAGGCCAAGCAACGCTTTGCAGGTGCCGTGGAAGCGTTCGCCCGCGAGCAGGAGAACCCGCAAAAGGCGATGTCCGCCCTCGAGAAGCTGTGCCGGCCGCCGCTCACGGTGACGGTCGTGTCGCGGGCGCAAGAGGGGCGCATTCCCTTCTGGGAGCAACAACTCTCGGCCGGAGCGGTGTGCATGAACCTGCTTATCGCGGCGCAGGCGAGCGGTTTCGGCGCCAACTGGATCACCGGCTGGCTAGCCTACGAGCCGCGCGTATTGCGGCTCCTGGGGCTGGAGGCGGACGAGCGCATCGCCGGATTCGTGCACCTCGGCACGCCCTGCGAAGCGTCGCGCGAGCGCGTCCGGCCGGAGCTCGACGGGCTGGTCAGCCGTTGGGGATAGCGTGCGTAGACGTCAGGACAGGGGGCAGACCGCATCCATGAGCACCACCGACCGTCCGCGGCGACTCGCCGGCCGTCGCATCCTGGTCACGGGTGCCGGCTCCGGCATCGGTCGCGCCGTCGCCACGCTCTTCGCGGAGGAAGGCGCGGCGCTCGCCTTGCTCGATCTCGCGGTTGCGGCGGCCGAACCGATCGCGGCGCGCAGCAGCGGCGTGGCGCTGCGCGTGGACGTGAGCGACGAGCAGGGCGTGCAGTTCGCCGTGCAGTGCGCCGCCGAAGCGCTAGGCGGTCTCGATGGCGTCGTGAACGCGGCGGGCGTAATCGCCGTCGGGCCGCTGCAGGACACGGACCTGCGCACCTGGCGGCGCCAGCTCGACG
>CAYXJM010000143.1:5157-6582 GCA_964465455.1 uncultured Klebsiella sp. | reverse complement strand
GAAACATGTCTCGTCCACCTGCAGCACGCTACCCGATGAGCGCAAGGTAGCAACTGCGCGGCACACCGGCCGTCGACCCGGGGGGGATGATTTCGGTCGCAAAAGTCCCTGACTAAGCTCGATCCGTCACCCCCCGACCGGAGACGAGAGACACGATGTTCGCTGCGCAGGCCGGCACCGCGCCCGGCGCCAACCCTCAGCCCCGCGTGTGGCTGCTGAACGGACCCAGGGCCGGTGACAACAACCAGGTGCTCGGGCTCGGCGAGGTGCTGGGCTGGCCCTTCGAGCTGAAGACCATCGGCTTCCGCGGCTCGACGCCGGTGCCGAAGATGATCTCCAGCCAGCTGCGGAGCCTCGCGCTCGCCGGCGTCGACCGGCGCCGCAGCAGCGAGCTCAGCGGACCGTGGCCCGACCTGGTGATCAGCGCGGGCCGCGAACTGGAGCCGGTGGCGCGATGGATCAAGATGAAATCGGGCGAGCGCGCGCGGCTGGTGCACATGGGGCGCCCGTGGAGCCGGCTCGATGCCTTCGACCTCGTCATCAGCACGCCGCAGTACTTCCTGCCGGCGCGGGACAACGTGCTCGTGAACGAGCTGCCGCTGCACCGCGTGACCGAGCGCCGGCTCGAGGAGGCGCGCGCGCTGTGGGCACCGCGCTTCGCGCACCTGCCGCGCCCCTACACCGCCGTGCTGCTGGGCGGCAACAGCGGCTCCTTCGTGCTGTCGCGCGCCAAGGCGTGCCGGCTCGGGAAGCTGGTGAGCGCGCTCGCGCGCAGTACCGGCGGCTCGCTGCTGGTCACCAACAGCGCGCGCACTCCCGCGGACGCGTACCACGACTTCCTCGACGGGCTCGGCGGCCCGCTGCACGCGCATCGCTGGGGGGCGCAGCAGGAGAACCCCTACTTCGGCTACCTCGCGCTCGCCGACCGCATCGTTATCACCGGCGAGAGCGTGTCGATGCTCGCGGAGGCCAACGTCACGGGCAAGCCGCTGCTGATCTACGACATCGCGGATCGCCCGACGCCCGCCATGCCGCCCTGGCGACGGGTCGCACTCAGGTTGAGCTACCGCTCGCTGCGCGACGTGTTCGCGCGCACCCTCGGCTCGCCCCACATGCAGCGCGACATCGGCGCGATCCAGCGCCACCTGGTCGCGATCGGCCGCGCGGCCTGGCTCGACGAGACGAGCTGCGGCGCCGCCGCGGCGGCGCAGCCGTGGCACGCGCCGCGGCTCGACGCCCAGCGCGCGGTCTCGCGCGTGCAGAGCCTGCTCGGCGGTGCGCTGCCATGCTGAAGCCGCGCGTGCTGATGACCCTGCTGCTGGCGATGATGGGGGTGGCGGCGGACCTGCTGCTGGCCGTGCTGCTGCACTGGCAGGACACCGAGACGCTGTACCAGGAGAACCACCTGCTCGAGCTGCTGCAGCT
>CAYXJM010000143.1:0-5057 GCA_964465455.1 uncultured Klebsiella sp. | reverse complement strand
GGGCTTCGCGCGTTGCTGGCTGCTCGACCGCCAGCGCTTCGCGAACTTTCTCAACTCCGGTCCGGGCGCGCTGCTGACGCTGGCCGCCGTGCTGCTGCTCGGCGGCGTGCTGCTCGACAAGAGCGTGATCCGGATCGCCGAACCCAACCGCCTGTTCGAGGAGCTGTTCGAGCTGAACGCCTACGGGCTGATGCTGATCGCCGGCGGCAGCCGCGGGCTCGGGCGGCCGACGTCACGGCGCGCGGAAGGCACGGCCGGCGTCCCGGTCGGCAAGCCCCGCCAGACCCTGCCGCTCGAACGATGAACGCCGCGTCCGGCGTCCGGCTGCTGGCGGCCGATGCATGCCCGGTGTGCGCGGACGGGCCGCGCGCGGGCAGGCCGCCGCGCGTCGGGCTCATCAGCAACGCCAACAGCGGCTGCAACCGGCTTCACCTCGCGCGCGTCGACGACATCCTGTCGCGGCACGCGGCCGTGCGCCACGTGATCACCGCCAGCACCGGCGAGCTGCACCAGGCCGTCGCGGAGCTCGCGCGCGAGCCCATCGACGTGCTCGCGATCAACGGCGGCGACGGCACGGCCGCGAGCGTGCTGGGGCACGTGCTGACCCACGCGCCCTTCGCGACGCAGCCGCGCATCGTGCTGCTTCCCGGCGGCACCGTGAACATGGCGGCGGCCACGATCGGTTCGGGCGGGAGCCTGCTGCGCGCGGCGACGCGCCTGAGCCGGTGGCTCTCGGAGCGCCCGCGTCCGTGCCGCACGCTGCGCCAGCCGATGCTGCGCGTGCAGTTCGGCGACCACGGCGCGACGCACCACGGCCTGTTCCTGGGGGCGGGGGCCGTGATCAGCGGAACGGAGTACGCGCACCGCCGCGTGCACGCGCTCGGGCTGCGCGGCGGCGAGAGTCTCGGCCTGACGCTGACGCGCACGCTGTGGGGGCTGCGGCGCGGGGATCCGCGGTTCACGCACGCCGTGCCGGTGGCGGTGACACTGGACGACGCGCCGCCGCTGCCCGAGCAGGAGGCGCTGATACTGCTGGTCAGCAGCCTGCGGCGCCTGTCGCTGGGCATGTGTCCGTTCTGGGGCACCGGGAGCGGTGCGATCCGCCTCACGCTGATCCGGCCGCAGCCTGAGCGCTTCCTGCGCAGCCTGCCGTCGCTGCTGCGCGGGCGCCCCGGCCGGCACGTGAGCGAGCAGGCCGGGTACGTCAGCCACAACGCCCACCGCCTGTCCCTGCTGATGGACGGGGCGCTGAACCTGGACGGCGAGATCCACCACGTGCGGCGCGAGGACGGCGCGGTCCGCATCGCGAACGGCGGCGAGTTCACGTTCCTGCGCCCGTGAGGCGCCGGCGGGCGCGTGGCCAGGCTGCGCGCCGAACCCACGCCGAACCTGCGGTGGATCAGGCGACCGCCGACTCGATGGCCGGCTGCGGCTCGCGCTCCATCACGCCGTCGATGTTCAGCATCACGCAGTCGCGCCCGCCGGCCTTGGCGGCGTAGAGCGCCGCGTCGGCGCGCGCGATCAGGTCGTTGGCATCGGCATCCAGCGGGCACAGCAGCGCCACCCCGATGCAGCAGCTCACGCGGAACGTGCCGCCCCTGGCGGGATCCTGGTGCTCGAGGGACCGCAGGTGCTGCCACACGCGCAGCGCGGCCGTGCGCGCGCCGTCGGCGCCGGTGTCGGTCAGCAGCAGCGCCAGCTCCTCGCCGCCGTAGCGCGCGGGTATGTCTTCCGGGCGGGTCAGCGCGCGCAGTTCCGCGCCGGTCGCGCGCAGCACCGCATCCCCCACCAGGTGGCCGCGCGTGTCGTTGACCTGCTTGAAGCGGTCGAGGTCGATCAGCAGCAGCGCGAGCGGGGTGCCGTGGCGGCGCGCGCGCGAGACTTCCATGTCCAGGCGCGCCAGCAGCAGGCGGCGGTTGGCCAGCCCCGTGAGCATGTCGGTGTGCGCCACGCGCTCGAGCTCGCGGTTGGCCTCCTCGAGCTGGCGCTGCATCCCGAGCAGCGTCTGCTGCGCCTCGCGCTCGCGCGTGACGTCGTGCAGCGTGAGCACCGTGCCCTGCGGCGCGCCGCGCTCGGCGCCGATCGGCGCCACGCCGACCTGCAGCCGCAGCTCGGCGTAGTCGCCCGCCGCGAGGGCCAGCTCCCTGCCGCCCGCGGGCACCGCACGCAGTTCCAGCCCGGGCAGCACCGCGGCGAGCGGACGGCCGAGCACGGTCGCGGGGCTGCGCCGCAGCAGGCGGCCGGCGGCCGCGTTGAGGTCGACGATGCGCTGCTCGGCGTCCACGATCAGCACGCCCTCCCCGAGGCTGTCGAAGGCGATGCTGCGCCCGACCGGGCGCAGGTCGAGCAGCTGGTGGCGCAGCAGCGCCCAGCCGAGCAGCGCGAAACCGACGGCGAAGCCGAGCGGGGTGGGGTCGAGCGGCAGCGGCCAGTAGCCGGCGACGAAGGCCGCGTTCATGCCGAGCAGCAGCGCCGGCACCAGGCTGGTCACCCAGAGCTGCAGCCGGTAGTGCGGCGACTGCACGTAGTGGCCGTACAGCAGCACGCAGCCGGTGAGGAACAGCGCGTAGTTGTGGATCACGAAGACCTTGAACCAGGGGCCGTAGCTCACGCGCGGCACCGGCCAGTCGGGCCCGACGTGGAAGCCGGTCCACAGCCAGTTCGGCGACTCGAGCCGGCAGGTCCAGGCGAGCGCCAGCGTGATCAGGGGCACCACCGCCAGCAGCGCCACGCGCGCGGGCCTGAGCCAGCGCCGGTGCCCGGTCTGCGCCAGCGCCACCAGCAGCCAGAGCAGCGGGGCGGTCTGCACCCCGACGTACTGGACCTGGTTCACGCGCAAGGCGTCTGCCGGGCTGTCGGCCAGGATCCAGAAGGTCTGGCCGAAACACCACCACCCCACCGCGATGCCGAGCAGCACCATGTAGGGCCACGCCGGTCCGGAGCGCCGCATCCCCGCGATCGCGGCCACGCCGGCGCCGAGCGCGGCGCCCGCGAGCGAGGGGGCGAACATGAGCATCGACGCAGGCATGGGTGGACGGAGGGCTCCGGCGACGGGCGGCGTGGCAGTCAATATAGTCCGAAGCCCGGGATCGCGCCGCGCGCGGGCGGGGATGGCGGCCGCCTGTTCGGCTGCAGCTTCGGCCGTAGGTTCGGCTTCAGCCGAACGGGGGCTGGAATGTTCGGCTGAAGCCGAACCCACGGGAGTGACCCGCGTCCGGGGTTCCAGCCCGACGTCGCACGCCGGCCCCGTGGGTCCGGCTTCAGCCGGACAAGGTCTGGATTTCAGGCGAACAGCGGCGCCCCCAGGGCCGCGGCGCGCTGGAATGCGGGGCGCGCCATGAGGCGCCCGAGGTAGGCGCTCACTTGCGGCGAATAGCCCTCGGCTGCGTCGACCAGCGGCAGGCTGCCGAGGTAGAGCGCATAGCCGATGCAGATGTCGGCGATCGTGAAGCGCCCGTCGCAGAGCCACTCGCGCGTGGCGATGTGCGCATCGAGCAGCTTGAGCCGGCCGAGGAAGAAGCCGCGGTAGTCCTGGACCGCCTGCTCGAGCTGGCGCTCCGGCGGCTCGAGGTGGCGGTAGCGCAGCACGATGGTCTGCGGGAAGGTGAGCGTGGCGTCGCTGTGGTAGAGCCAGTTCAGGTAGCTGCCGAACTCGGGATGATCGGGCAGGAGCCCGAGGTCGTGGCGGCGGTAGCGTTCGACCAGGTAGTGGCAGATGGCCACCGACTCGGTCATGCGCGTCTCGCCGTCGACGAAGTACGGCACCGTGCCGAGCGGGTTGACGCCGAGGTACTCCTTGCGGAACACGCGCGGCGGGAACGGCAGGTCCTCCAGCTCGTAGGGGAGGCCCATCTCCTCCAGCGCCCACAGCGGGCGCAGCGAACGAGAATCGCGGCAGTGATAGAGCTTCATGGCGATGCCTCTCCCGGATGTGCGGCAGATCATAGCCAGCGCCGGACGCGCGCGCAGTAGTCGGCGTAGGCCGCGCCGTGCAGCGCGGCGAGGTGCCGCTCCTCGAGCCGCACCTGCACCTGCATCAGGATCTCGCCGGCGACCAGCAGCGCCGCGGTGGCGGCGCTCGGCAGCACGAGGAAGAAACCCAGCAGCTCCACGCGCAGCGCGAGGAACACCGGGTTGCGCGAGCGCGCGAACAGCCCGTGCTGCACCAGCGCGGTGGCGTTCGCGCTGTCGATGCCGATGCGCCACGAGGCGCCCATCTGCGCCTGCGCGACCACCACCCACGCCAGCGCCGCCGCGAGCAGCAGCCAGCCGCAGGCCGCGACCGGCACCGCGGCGAGCGCGTCCCAGGCGCCGAGCCAGCGCGGCGCATCCGCGCAGAACACCGGCGCCGCGGACACGACGCCGCAGGCGACCATCACCACCTTGAACGCGCGCCCGACGTAGGCGTGGGCGTCGTCGCCGCCCGGCAGCACGACGGGATTGATGCCGGTGCGCCGCCACACGCGGAGCGAGCGCCACGCGAAGGCGAGCGCGAAGAACAGCACGAAGTAGCCGAGCAGGAAGCCGGGCGGCAGCAGGGGATCCATGGGCGTGCTCCTCCGCGGGATCAGGCGACGGCGCTGATGCGCACGGGGATGCCGTTGAACTGCGCCATGCCGGAGAGCGGCTCGATGGCGCCGGGGCCGTCCGCCGCCAGCAGGTTGGCGTTGACGCCGCGCGTGCGCGAGGCCACCGACAGCCCGGGCGCCGCCTGGTGGCCCCAGCCGTGCGGCAGCGCGACCGCGCCGGGCACCAGGTCGGCCGTGAGGGCGACCGGCACCTCGAGCGCGCCGGCCGCCGATTCGACCCGCGCCATCGCGCCGTCGGCGAGCCCAAGCCGCGCCGCGTCGTCGGGGTGGATGTAGAGGTAATTGGTGTCGCGCCGCCCCTTCACGAAGGCCGGGTCGTTGTGCGCCCACGAATTGTGCGTGTAGCGCTCGCGCCGCGTGATCAGCCGGAACCCGTCGCGCGCGTGCAGCGCCTGCCGCTCGCTCTCCGGCAGCCGCGCCGCGGCGAGCGCCAGCAGCTCGGGCGGCGCCAGCTCGACCTTGCCGCTC
>CAYXJM010000142.1:0-6619 GCA_964465455.1 uncultured Klebsiella sp. | reverse complement strand
GCGAGCGGCACGCAGATCAGCACCGCCGAGCAGAAGAACACGGCGAAGTTGCGGTCTTTCAGCAGCCCGAGCGCCTCGACGCCGAAGCGCGCGCGCACGTGCGACTCGCGACCGCGGACCGGCGGGGTCTCCGGCAACGTGAATCCGTAGATCCCGAGCGCAGCGGAGGCCACGGCCGCGAGCAGGAAGGTGTTTCGCAGTTCCCCCGCGGCGATGTTCGCGGCGTCGTCCCACGCGAAGGCGTAGCTGATCGCCAGCCCCGCGACGATCCAGCCCACGGTCCCCCACATCCGCACCGGCGGGAATTCCGTCGTGGTGTCGCGCATGTGGCGGAAGCAGACCGCGTTGGCGAGCGCGAGCGTCGGCATGTAGACGATCATGTAGGCGAGCGCCGCGGCGTGGAAGCCGCCGAAATCAGCGGCGGCATACATGGCATACAGCAGCACCGCGCCCGCGATGTGCAGCAGCGCGTAGATGCGCTCGGCATTGAAGAAGCGGTCCGCCACCAGGCCCACGAAGAGCGGCGCGACAATGGCACCCCAGGACTGCGTCGCGAAGGCCAGGCCGGTCTGCTCCCCGCTGGCGCCCAGGTTGGTCGCGAGGAACGTGCCCAGCGTGACGAACCAGGCGCCCCACACGAAGAACTGCAGGAACATCATCAGGCACAGACGCGCGCGCAGGTGGAACATGATGCCGGCTCCCCGCGTCACGCCCTGCCGGCGCGCAGTTCTTCGACCGCATGATTCGCGGCGCGCGCGGTCAGTGCCATGAAGGTGAGCGAGGGATTGACCACGCCGCTGGAACTCATGCTGGAACCGTCGGTGACGAAGAGATTGGGCACATCGTGCGCCTGGTTCCAGCCGTTCAGCACCGAGGTCCGCGGATCGCGGCCCATGCAGGCGCCCCCCATCTCGTGGATCGCGTCGCCCGGCGCCGTGGGATTCGCGATCGCCGTGACGTTCTGCATGCCGGCCGCCTTCAGCATGGCCTCGCCCTGCCTCGTCGCGTCCGCGAGGATCCTCGCCTCGTTGTCGCGGAAGCGCACGTCGAAACGCACCTGCGGAATGCCGTGGCGGTCCTTCAGCTTCGCGTCCAGCGTGACCCGGTTGTCCGCGTAGGGCAGGCACTCGGTGAAGCCCGCGAGAAAGAACGTCCACGCCGGCGGCTGGCGCAGCGCCTGCTTGAACGCCGCGCCGAAGCCGGGCAGATTCGTGGCCATCATCCTGGCCTCGATCGGCATCGCCCCGCCCTGGTAACCGTAGCCGCGCAGGAAGTCGCCGTCGGGTCGCTCCGGGTCGAGGTTGCGGAAGCGCGGAACGTAGATCCCGTTCGGCCGGTAGCCGTAGTAGTACCTGCCCATGAACTCGGTGGTGATGCCGAAGGCGATGGCGCCATTCTGGTGGTCCATCACGTAGCGCCCGAGGGTGCCGCTGCGGTTCGCGAGCCCGTCGGGAAAACTCTCGGAGCGCGAGTTCAGCAGCACCTGCAGGCTGCCTATCGTCGAGGCGCACAGGAACACGAGCTTCGACGCGAAGCGCGTGCGCTCGCCCGTCACGGTGTCGATCACGCGAACGCCCGAGGCGCGCTTGCGCACGGGGTCGTAGTCCACGCCCTCCACGACGCTGTTCGCGCGCAGCGTCAGGAGACCGGTGCTCGTCGCGGCCGGCAGCGTCGAGCTCAGGCTGCTGAAATAGGCCCCGGGCGAGCAGCCGCGCTGGCACACGCCGCAGTAGTGGCACGCCGCGCGGTCGCCGAGCGGTTCGGTCAGGTTCGCGCAGCGCCCGATGATCATGCGCCGGTCGGGGTACGCCGCCTCGATGCGCTGCTTGACCGCTTTCTCGACCGTGTTCATCTGCATCGGCGGCTGGAACACGCTGTCGGGCAGCTGCGGCAGCCCTTCGGCCTGTCCGCTCACGCCGATGAAGCGCTCCACGTGCGCGTACCAGGGCTCGAGGTCACGGTAGCGGATAGGCCAGTCGACGCCGTTGCCGTCACGCTTGTTGGCCTCGAAGTCGAGGTCGCTCCAGCGGTAGACCTGGCGCGTCCACAGCAGCGACTTGCCGCCGACCACGTCGGCGCGCAGCCAGTTGAAGGGGGCGTCGGGCGCGTGCACGTAGGGCTGCTCGCTGTCCCTGATCCAGAAGTGGCGCGTAGTCTCGTCGAAGGCGTGGCACCGGCTCTGCACGGGGTATTCTCGCGCGTACAGTTCACGCAGCGGCTTGCCGCCGAAGGGGATCCGCCACGGCGGCATGTGCTCGGTGACGTAGTCCTTGCCGTGCGTGAGCGGCCGGCCTCGCTCCAGCACCAGCACCCGGAGCCCCTTCGCGGTCAGTTCCTTCGCGGCCCAGCCGCCAGTGACGCCCGAGCCCACCACGATCGCATCGAAATCCGTGTCCATTTCCTCTCCTGCCCTGTGTGCCTGCCCGCTCGCGTGGCCGCCCGCTAGTAACTCCACTGCCGGCCGGTCTTCGCGTAGTCGTAGTCGCCGTCGTAGCGCATCGGCATCGGGTTGTAGGAGAGCTCCTGCCTCGCGCCGACCTCGGAACTGAAATAGCCGATCACGGTGAGTTCCTTCAGCTTGGTGAAGAACGGCGCATGCTCGTCGACCATCCTGGACATGGCGCCGAGGAACCCGCCGGGCAGCGGGCTCGTATAGGCGGAGGCCTGCTTCTCGGCAGCGGTGAGCGCCTGCACACGCTGCTCCGCGCTCGCGCCGAGAAAATCGGTGCCGAATGAGGCGCGGCAGAACGCGTCGAGCTCCTGCAGCCCGCCGAGGAAGATCCCGCGCTCCGTGTCCGTGTACCAGTCCGCGACCATCATCGCGATGAAGTCCGGCGTACCCGCCGCGATCGCCCCGGGCGTGTCGGTCTGCGGGATGATCATCTCGGCGAGCGCGGCGACCATCCGTGACTGCGCCGCGGTGAAGACCGCGCGGGAGGCCTGCGTGGTGGGCGTCTCGCCGGCCAGGGTGCGCAGTGTGGGCGTGCCGATCATGACGCCGCCCAGCGCGGACGCGGCGGCCAGCAGGACATCGCGGCGGTTCAACATGTGCTGTCTCTCCGTGGATCTCAGGGGGATTCGCAGGCGAGCGTGCCCGGGGCCGCACCCGCATCTGCGCTCATGCGGCCGGCCCACGCGATCGCGCGCGCGAGCACCTCGCGATACCCGGGCTCCGCGTAGGTCTCCGCGGTGTGCCCCATCGCCGAATAGAACACGCGTCCGCGCCCCACGCAGTGCTTCCACATCACGGGGTGGTCGGCGCCCATGGCGAGCGGGGTGCCGAAGAAGCTGCCGGGCTCGTAGCTGCTCTCGTCGAGGGTCGCCAGCACGCGCAGATCGGGCGCGCGCGGGCTCTGCGCGAAGGAGTACCACTCGTCGGTGAGCGTCCAGCTCTCGCCGCGCGCCGCGACGATGGGATCCGCAGGCTGCTCGATGCGGACGACTGCCTGCTGGAACTGCGGATCGATCGGGTGGCCGATGAACTTCGCGCGGATCACGTCGTCGAGGTACCACGGCCACGCCGCGTGGCTGTTGTCGCCGGCCGCGTGCAGCCCGACGTAACCCCCGCCCTGCTGCAACCAGGCCCGGAATGCCTCGCGCTGCGCGCCGGTCAGCACGTCGCCGGTGACGTTGTTCCACACCACGACGTCGAACTGCGCGAGGTCCGCGGCATTGAACACCGCGCCGCTGTCGCTCACGAAGACGCTCCACCCCTGCTCGCCCCCGAGCTGCTGCAGCAGCTGCTTTGCGACCGGAATGGCTTCCTTGTGGATGAAGCCGTTGGTCTTCGAGAACACCAGCACCGCGGGGTGCGCGAGCTGCGGCAGCTGCGGCCGCTCGGTCTCGAACACCGGCTCGCGCAGGAAGCCCATCGAGCGCGCCTGCCAGTAGCCGTAGGCGGCCAGCAGCAGGGCTCCCGCGACCAGCGCCGCGAGCGTCCGCCGCACCCAGCGGTACCGAATCGTCATCTGGTCCCCCCTCCGGGATGGAGCCCGGCGCGTGATGCGGGCGATGGCAGGAGTCGCGGCGGCAACCGCGATGTAAACGTTTTCATCATACCGCAGAGCGGTGACCGGTCAACCTCCGGCACGCCGCGGCTACCGCTGCCGCGGCTTCGCCGTCGACTCCCGCAGCACCAGCGTGTGCCGCAGGACCACCCGGCTCTGGTCCGGGCGGCGCTGCTGCAGTATCGCCAGCATCAGCCGCATGGACTGCGCGCCGATCTCCTCGCGCGGCTGGCTGACGGTGCTGAGCGCCGGCGTGGCGAAGGCCGCGAAGCCGATGTCGTCGAAACCGACCACCGACAGGTCGCGCGGCAGCGTCATGCCGCGTTCGCGCGCGGCCTTCATCGCGCCGATCGCCATCTCGTCGTTGGCACAGAATACCGCCGTCGGCGGGTCGCCCTGCGCCAGGATGGCCAGCATCTGCTGGCGCCCGGAAGCAAGAGAGAAATCGCCGTTGCGCAGCCGCGCGCGCGGCGGCCTGACCCCCGCCGCCGCGAGCGCGCGGCGAAAGCCGTCGAGGCGGTCCCTGCAGATCGGAGATGCTGCGGGCCCGTTGATGAACGCGACGTCGCGGTGTCCCAGCGCGACCAGGTGCCGCACGGCCTCGGCCGCCGCCGCGACGTTGTCGATGCACACGGTGGGCACGGGGATCGTGCCATCGTACTCGCAGGCCATCACGACGGGCGGCCATTTCGGGTCCACGGTCCTGCGGCGCTTGTCGGTCGCGAACGGGAGATTCATGCCGAGGCATATCAGGCCGTCCGCCTGGCGCTGCGCGACCAGTTCGCTGTAAGCCTGCTCGCGCGCCGGGTCGTTCTGGCTATCGCCGAGCAGGACGCGGTAGCCCGCCGCGAGCGCCACGCGCTCGATCCCGCGGATGATGCTGGAGAAGAACGGATTGGCGATGTCGGGAACCAGCACCAGGACCGTGTTCGAGCGGCGCTGACGGAAATTGCGCGCCAGCGTGTTGGCCACGTAGCCGGACTGGCTGACGGCCCGCAGCACCTTCTGCCGGGTAGCCTCGGCGACCATCTCCGGCTTGTCCAGCGTGCGCGACACCGTCGCGACCGAAACGCCGGCCAGCTTCGCCACGTCCTTGATGTCAGTCACGCGCGCGTCGATCCCGCGTCGTCACCGTGCGCATCCGCCCGAAACTCGCTGCATGCGTCGTCCCCTCACCCGGTCCGGCCTGCAGCATAACCCAGGACGCCGCGCCGCGTGGCGCGCCCGGCGGGCGCCGGCCCGAGCTGGCGCTGCGGATCCGCCACCAACTCCGCCAGCGCGAGCGCCGCGGTGAGTCCCGGCGACTCGATGCCGAACAGGTTCACGAGCCCGGCGATGCCGTGCTGCGCAGGTCCGTCGATGCGGAAATCCTGCGCCGGCCCGCCGGGTCCCGCGATCTTGGCGCGGATGCCGCAGTGCGCCGGCACGAGCTCGCGCGCTGCGATGCCGGGGTAGTAGCGCGCGATCGCACGGCGGAACGCGTCTTCGCGGCCGACAGGGAACGCGTAGTCGGTGCCGTCGATCCACTCGACGTCCGGGCCGAAGTGCGCCTGCCCCGCGAGGTCGAGCGTGACGTGGATGCCGAGGCCACCGGGCTCCGGCATCGGGTAGACCAGGCGACGGAACGGCGACGTGCCGGCGAGCGTGAACCAGTGACCGCGTGCGAAGCCGGCCTGCGGCACGCGGGCGCGCGGCGTAGCGAGCGCGGCAGCCACGGCGGGTGCGTGCAGACCCGCGCAATTGACCAGCGTGCGGCAGCCGATGCGCACGGGATCGCTGCCGCCGACCTCGATCTCGAGGCCTCCGCCTGTCGGTCTGCCACCGGTGACGGGACTGTTGCAGACCAGCACGCCGCCGGCCCGCTGCAGGTCGCCCAGCAGGCTGGTCAGCAGCGCGTGGCTGTCGACGATGCCCGTCGACGGCGAGAGCAATGCCGCCACCGCCTCCACGTCGGGCTCCAGCTCGCGCCACTCGGCGCGCTCCAGAACTCGCAGGTCATCGACGCCGTTTTCGCGCGCGGTCTCGCGGTAGCGCATCAGCGCGGGGATCTCGTCGTCGTGCACCGCGACCAGCAACTTGCCGATCCGCCGGTGTGCGATGCCACGCTCGGCGCAGTAGCGGTACAGCAGTTCCCGGCCCGCGACACAGGTGCGCGCCTTCAGGCTGCCGGGCGGGTAGTAGATGCCGGCGTGGATCACCCCGGAATTGCGACTGCTCGCGTGCATGCCGGGCCGCGCCTCGGCCTCCAGCACCGTGACCTCGCGCCCCGCGAGCGCCAGCGCACGCGCGACGGCGATCCCCACCACCCCGGCGCCGATCACCACCGCATCGAGCCGCTCCACCGGACGACTTGCCTCAGGTCATCACGAAGCCGGCACCCGAGATCAGCGGCAGGTCGGCGTAGGTGCGGATGCCCGCCGGCGCTGCGCAAACCGCCGGTATCGCGTTGATCGCGGGCAGCGCGGTCGTGATCAGGTTCATCTGCATGCCTTCCTCCGGCGAGTGCGCCAACTCGCCGTGCGGCATGCTGTGCTTCAGCGTGAACTCCACGTTCGGTCGCCCGCGCACGCTGACCACGTAGCCCTGGTGCAGCGGGTAGTCGGGCTCGACGC
>CAYXJM010000141.1:0-6684 GCA_964465455.1 uncultured Klebsiella sp. | reverse complement strand
GACAATACGGTCGATGGTCTTCGCCGCCGAGGTCGTGTGCAGGGTGCCGAAGACGAGGTGTCCGGTCTCGGCGGCCGTGAGTGCCAGGCGTATGGTCTCCAGGTCGCGCATCTCGCCGACCAGGATGATGTCGGGGTCCTCGCGCAGCGCCGAGCGCAACGCCTCGGCGAAGCCGTGCGTGTCGCGGTGCACCTCGCGCTGGTTCACGAGGCACTTCTTCGCCTCGTGCACGAATTCGATCGGGTCCTCGATCGTGAGGATGTGGTGGTACTTGTTGTCGTTGATGTAGTCGACCATCGCCGCGAGCGTGGTGCTCTTGCCCGATCCGGTGGGCCCGGTCACCACCACGAGCCCGCGCGGCTCCATCGAGATCTCGCGGAAGACCTGCCCCATGCCGAGGTCCTCCATGGTGAGCACCTTGGAGGGGATGGTGCGGAACACCGCGCCCGCGCCGCGGTTCTGGTTGAACGCATTGACGCGGAAACGCGCGACCCCGGGCACCTCGAACGAGAAGTCCGTCTCCAGGAACTCCTCGTAGTCGCGCCGCTGCTTGTCGTTCATGATCTCGTAGATCAGGTCGTGCACCTGCCGGTGGTCCATCGGCGGCAGGTTGATGCGCCGGACATCGCCGTCGACCCGGATCATCGGCGGCAGGCCCGCCGAGAGGTGCAGGTCGGAAGCGCGCTGCTTGGCGGCGAAGGCGAGGAGTTCGGTGATATCCATGGGCTGTCCCGGCAATGCGTGAAAGGGCGCGGCGGCCAGCGGCCGCACGACGCCCTTCGGTATAATAGACCACGCTGCCGGCCGGTAAAGGAAACGGGCGGAAGGGCGCGAACGACCGCACGGACGGAGTTGGATGAGCACGATAGCCGAACGGGTTGCCAGCCTGCGCGAGCGCATCGCGACCCTCGAGGCCCGCTACGGGCGGCCCGCGGGCTCGGTCACGCTGCTGGGGATCAGCAAGACGCACGAGGCGGCGCGCGTGCGCGAGGCGCACGCGGCCGGGCTGTCCCAGTTCGGTGAAAGTTACGTTCAGGAAGCGCTGCCGAAGATCGAGGCGCTGGCGGATCTTCCGTTAACATGGCACTTCGTGGGCCGCATCCAGGGCAACAAGACCGCGGCCATCGCCGCGGGATTCGCCTGGGTGCACGGCATCGACCGGTTGCGCATCGCCCGGCGGCTGAGCGAGCAGCGACCGGCGCACCTGCCGCCGCTCGAGTGCTGCATCGAAGTGAACCTGAGCGGTGAGGCGAGCAAGGGCGGAGCGACGCCGGAGGAGCTCCCGGCGCTGGCGGCTGCGGTGGCCGCGCTGCCGCGTCTCAGGCTGCGGGGCCTGATGACGCTGCCCGCGCCGTCGACCGGGCTGGAGCAGCAGAGGCTCCCGTTCGCGCAGCTCGCGCGCTGCCTGACCGGCCTGCAGCGCGACAATCCGCGGCTGGACACGCTGTCGATGGGGATGAGCGACGACATCGAGGCGGCCATCGCGGAGGGGGCGACGCTGGTGCGCATCGGCACGGCGCTGTTCGGACCGCGCGGCACCTGAGACCGGAGATTCAACGCATGACAGGGAGACGCGGATGACCCGCAGCAACATCGCCTTCATCGGCGGCGGCAACATGTCCGGCAGCATGGTCGGAGGCATCATCGCGCGGGGCTGGGATCCGCACGCGATCCGCGTGAGCGACCCCGATGCGGGCTGCCGCGAGCGCCTCGGCGCGCTCGGCGTGCACACCACCGCGGACAACCACGAGGCCGCCGCCAGCGCCGACATCGTGGTGCTGGCGGTCAAGCCGCAGCAGCTGCGCAGCGCCTGCCGCGACGTCGCCGCGGCGGTGGCCGCGCGCGGCTCGCTGGTCATCTCGATCGCGGCCGGCATCGGGACGGCCTCGCTGCAGTCCTGGCTGGGAGCGGATGCGGCCATCGTGCGCTGCATGCCGAACACCCCGGCGCTGCTGCAGGCGAGCGCCACGGCGCTCTACGCCACGTCCGCGGTGAGCGCGGAACAGCGCGAGGCCGCACACGACATCCTCTCGAGCATCGGCTTCGTGGCCTGGGTGGACGACGAGGACGCGATGCACGCGGTCACCGCGGTCTCCGGCAGCGGGCCGGCGTACTTCTTTCTCGTCATGGAGGCGATGCAGCTCGCGGGCGAGAACCTGGGGCTCGATCCGGCGCTCGCCCGCCAGCTCACGGCGCAGACCGCGCTCGGCGCGGCGCGCATGGCACTCGAGACCGGCGTCGACGTGGTGGAACTGCGCCGCCGCGTGACCTCGCCCGGCGGCACCACCGAGCGCGCGCTGCGGGTACTCGAGGAGCGCGGCCTGCGCCGCGTCTTCGAATCGGCGCTCGAGGCGGCCAGCAACCGTTCACGCGAGCTCGCCGACGAGCTCGGGCAGCCCTGAGCCGGGAAGCCGCACGTCCATGGCAACCTTCGCGGAAATCTTTCGCTACCTGGTGCAGACCGCCTTCGGCGTGCTGCTGTTCGCGGTGCTGATCCGCCTGCTGCTGCAGCTCGCGCGCGCGGACTTCTACAACCCGATCTCGCAGTTCGTCGTGAAGGTCACCAGCCCGCTGCTGCGCCCGCTGCGGCGCGTGATCCCGCCGCTCGGGCGCTTCGACAGCGCGAGCCTGGTGCTGGCGCTCGCGATCCAGTGCGTCTCGACGCTGATCGTGCTGGCGCTGCTCGGTTTCGCGGTGGGCAACCCGCTGCTGCTGCTCGCGTGGTCGCTGCTCGGCATCGCCTCGCTGCTGCTGAACATCTATTTCTTCGGCATCCTGCTGCTGATCGTCTTCAGCTGGATCGCGCCGCACAGCCATCACCCCGGGATCGCGCTGCTGTACCAGCTCACCGAACCGGTGATGGCGCCGGTGCGCCGCCTGCTGCCGCCTATCGGCGGACTGGACCTGTCGCCGATCCTCGTCTTCGTCGCCATCAACGTGCTCGAGATCCTGCTGCGCGGGCTGGCGCAGGGCGTGGGACTGCCGCGCGGCGTGGTGCTGGGCTTCTGATGACCGTAACCGGGCCGTTCTGGCGCTGGCAGGGCGAGGTGCTGGCCCTGCGCTGCCAGGTGCAGCCGCGCGCCTCGACCGACGAGATCACCGGCGAGCACGGCGGGAGGCTGCGCATCCGGATCAGCGCGGCGCCCAGCGACGGCGCCGCCAACGACCGCCTGTGCCGCTTCCTGGCCCGCGAGTTCGGCGTCGCGCCGGGCGCGGTGGAGATCGCCAGCGGGCACGGCAACCGCCTGAAGACCGCGCTGATCCGCGCGCCGGCGCGCATCCCGCCGGGGCTCGGCATCGCCCCGGCGCGCGCTTGAACAGGAAAGCACGCAGTTGCTAGATTGCCCGCTCCCCAACGGACCCCGGACCATGGAACCGCGAGCAGCGCCCGGCAGTGTCGGCATCGTGACCCCGCGCACGCAGCGCTTCGACCAGCCGCTCGAGCTCGCCTGCGGACGCACGCTGCCGGGCTACGACATCGTCTACGAGACCTACGGCACGCTGAACGCCGCGCGCTCGAACGCGGTGCTGATCTGCCACGCGCTGAGCGGCAGCCACCACGCCGCCGGCTATCACGCGCCCGGGGACCGCAAGCCCGGCTGGTGGGACAACTGCATCGGGCCCGGCAAGCCGATCGACACCTCGCGCTTCTTCGTGGTGAGCCTGAACAACATCGGCGGCTGCGCCGGCAGTACCGGGCCGCGCAGCGTCAACCCGGCCACGGGCCGGATCTGGGGCCCTGACTTCCCGGTGGTGCGCGTGCGCGACTGGGTCGCGACGCAGCGCCGCCTCGCCGATGCCCTCGGCATCGAGCGCTGGGCCGCGGTCGTCGGTGGCAGTCTCGGCGGCATGCAGGCCATGCGCTGGAGCATCGATCACCCCGAGCGCGTGCGCCACTGCGTGGTGATCGCCGCGGCGCTGAAGCTCTCGGCGCAGAACCTCGCGTTCAACGAGATCGCGCGCAAGGCGATCATGGCCGACCCGCAGTTCCACGAGGGCTGGTTCCTCGAGCACGGCACGCTGCCGCGCCAGGGGCTGGCGATCGCGCGCATGATCGGCCACGTGACCTACCTCTCCGACGAGCTGATGGGCGACAAGTTCGGACGCGAGCTGCGCAGCGGTTCCTTCGCGCCGGGATCCGAAGCCGACGCCGAGTTCCAGGTCCAGAGCTACCTGCGCTACCAGGGCGACCAGTTCGCCGACAATTTCGACGCCAACACCTACCTGCTGATGACGCGCGCGCTCGACTACTTCGACCTCGCGCGCGACTTCGACGACGACGCCGTCGCCGCGTTCCGCCGCGCGCGCGCACGCTTCCTCGTGGTCTCGTTCTCCAGCGACTGGCGCTTCGCGCCGCAGCGCTCGCGCGAGATCGTCGACGCGCTGATCGGCGCGCACCGCGACGTCAGCTACGTCGAGATCGAGGCCAACGAGGGGCACGACGCCTTCCTGCTGCCTATCCCGCGCTATCACGACGCGCTCGCGCGCTACATGGAACAGGTGGACACCGCCGGGCCCGCGGGGAGCGCGACCGATGCACGTTGACCTCGACATCATCCGCCAGTGGGTGAGGCCGGGCGCGCGCGTGCTCGACCTCGGCTGCGGCGACGGCAAGCTGCTCGCGGACCTGATGCGCGAGCGGCAGGTCCGCGGCTACGGGCTCGAGATAGACCCGATCAAGATCTCGCTGTGCCTGGAGCGCGGCGTCAACGTGATCGAGCAGGACCTCGACCGCGGGCTCGGCAACTTCACGAGCGACAGCTTCGACACCGTGATCATGTCGCAGACGCTGCAGGCCGTGCGCTACCCGCACATCGTGCTCGACGAGATGCTGCGCATCGGGCGCGAGTGCATCATCACCTTCCCGAACTTCGGCAACTGGCGCTGCCGGCTGCACGTCGCCGGCAAGGGCCGCATGCCGGTCTCGCGCTTCATGCCCTACACCTGGTACGACACGCCGAACATCCACTTCTGCACGGTGCTCGACTTCGAGGCGCTGTGCCGGGAGAAGAACATCCACGTCATCAACCGCGTCGTGGTCGACGCGAACCACCGCGCCTCGCTGGCGCCGCGGCTGATGCCGAACGTCTTCGGCGTGACCGCCATCTACCACGTGACCAAATGATGCACCGCCCGACCCGAACCCCGCTCGCCGCGCTCGCCGCCTCGGTGCTGCTCGCGCTGCTCGCCACGGCCGCGCGCGCCGAGACGCGCCAGTTCGGCGCCTACGAGCTCCACTACAGCGTGTTCACCAGCGACTTCCTGCAGCCTGACGTCGCCGCGGCCTACGGCATCGTGCGCGCGAAGGATCGCGCGCTGCTCAACGTCGCGGTGCGCCGCGACGCGGCCACGGTAGGCGCGACGGTCGCCGGCACGCGCAGCGACCTGATCCGCAAGACGCCGCTCGCGTTCCGCGAGATACGCGAGGAGCAGGCCGTCTACTACATCGCCGAGTTCGGGTTCGTGGACGGCGAGACGCTGTACTTCGACGTCTCGGTGCTGCCGGCCGGCGAGACGCGGCCGCTCGTGCTGCAGTTCCAGCAGGTGCTCTATGTCGACTGAGCGCGCGCCGCACCTGCGGGAGCTCGTCATCGCCACGGGCAACCGCGGCAAGCTCGCGGAACTGCGCGCGCTGCTCTGCGACAGCGGCATCGAGGTGCGCTCGCAGGCGGATTTCGCGGTGCCCGAGGTCGCCGAGACGGGGCTCAGTTTCGTCGAGAACGCGATCCTCAAGGCGCGCCACGCCGCCGCGCACACGGGACTCCCGGCACTCGCCGACGATTCCGGCCTCGAGGTCGACGCGCTTGCCGGGCAGCCCGGCGTGCACTCGGCGCGCTACGCCGGGGAACCCGCCGACGACGCGGCCAACAACCGCAAGCTGCTCGAGGCGCTCGCCGACGTGCCCGAGCCGCGGCGCACCGCGCGCTTCCACTGCGTGCTGGCGCTGCTGCGCCACCCCGCCGACCCGGTGCCGCTGATCTGCACCGGGCGCTGGGAAGGTCGCATACTGCGGGCGCCCGCGGGGGAGAACGGCTTTGGCTACGACCCGCTGTTCCTGGTCGAAGGCGAGCACTGCTCGGCGGCGGAACTGCCGCGCGAGCTCAAGAACCGGCTGAGCCACCGCGCTCAGGCGCTGAGGCAGCTGCTGCTCGCCCTCGGCAAGCCGTGCTGACGCTGCCGCCGCTCGCGCTCTACATCCACTTGCCGTGGTGCGAGCGCAAGTGCCCCTATTGCGACTTCAACTCCTACCAGCGCGAGGCGGAACCGCCGTTCGCGGCCTATGCGGCGCGCCTGCTCGAGGACCTCGAGCAGGAGGCGGGCTTCGCCGCCGGCCGCGCGGCCGCCTCGGTCTTCATCGGCGGCGGCACGCCGAGCCTGTTCCCGGCCGAGGTCGTGCACGCGCTGCTCGCCGGCGTGCGCGCGAGCCTGGCGCTGGAAGAGGAGGCCGAAGTCACGCTCGAGGCCAACCCCGGCAGCGCCGAGGCCGCGCGCTTTCGCGGCTACCGCGCCGCCGGCGTGAACCGGCTCTCGATCGGCGTGCAGAGTTTCGCCGACGACTGCCTGCGCGCGCTCGGGCGCGTGCACGACGCGCGCGCGGCGCACGCGGCGATCGCGGCCGCGCGCGCGGCCGGCTTCGACCACTTCAACATCGACCTGGTCCACGGGCTGCACGCCCACTCCCCC
>CAYXJM010000140.1:5582-6690 GCA_964465455.1 uncultured Klebsiella sp. | reverse complement strand
GCGCCTTCCTGCTCGTCGCGCACCGATTCCGCCAGCGCCTCGCGGCCGTTGGCCATGTCGAGCTGGTAGCTGGAGCGGCTGCCCTTGAAGCTGCTGTCCACCGCGTCGCGGAACGGGCCGTAGAAGGCCGAGGCGAACTTCGTCGAGTAGGACATGATCGGCAGCTGCCCGAAGCCGGCCGAATCGAGCCCGCCACGCAGCGCGGCGACCATGCCGTCCATCATCCCCGAGGGCGCGATCATGTCGACGCCGGCGTGCGCGGCGGTCAGCGCCTGGCGCACGAGGTTCTCCAGCGTCGCGTCGTTCTGCACCTCGTCGCCCGCGACGACGCCGCAGTGACCGTGTTCGGTGTATTCGCAGAAGCAGTTGTCGCTGATCACCAGCATGTCGGGCGCGGCCTGCTTCGCGGCGCGGATCATGCGCGCCATCAGCCCGTCGGGGTTCCAGGTGTCGCTGCCGCAGGCATCCTTGTGACGGGAGACGCCGAACAGCATGACCGCGCCGATGCCGGCGTCGCGCGCGCGCGCCACCACCTCGCCGAGCGCGGCCTCGGGGTGGCGCACCACGCCGGGCATGCTCGGTATGGGCACCGGCGCCGTGACGCCCTCCTCCACGAACACGGGCAGGATCAGCTGCCCCGCGCGCAGCGCGTTCTCGCGCACCAGGCTGCGCAGGCGCTCGGTGCGCCGCAGGCGACGGAAGCGGAACGGCATGTCGGTCACGCGAAGGGCTCCGGTACGGGGAAACGGCGGGGGGAGGCGGCGCGAACCGGGCTCAGACGCCCATGCTGCCCAGCGCGACCAGCATGTTGTTGACGATCGCTGTCAGGTTCGGATGCCGGACCTCGAAGCCGGCGATCGCCTCCTCGAGCTCGTCGACGAGCGCGGCGGGATCGCCGACCGCGTTCTCCTCGTCCAGTTCGCGCTGGACCTGCGCGGCCAGCGCCTCCAGTCGCGCCAGCGACTCGCGATCGCCCGCTTCCGCACGCGCGATCTCCTCGCGCAGGCGCTCCAGGTCGGCGCGAAGTTTGTCGATCGGCATGTGCACTCTCCCGTTGCTGATGCGCCGATTATCGGGCATCCCGCGGGCCCGGCATACCCCTTCGCGC
>CAYXJM010000140.1:0-5482 GCA_964465455.1 uncultured Klebsiella sp. | reverse complement strand
GCGCCGTCGAAGAAGGTCGCGAATCCGCTCGGGGCGTGCCGCCCGATGCAGATCGTCTCGAGCGTGCCGAGACCCTCGCGCTCGCCCATCCGCGCGCGCACCAGCTGGTGGACGTGGATGTTGGTGTAATCGAGCGGGTCGATCTCGTCCATGCGCCACGACTCGCCCGCCATGGCTTCCTCGCCCTTCCACATGCCGTGCCCCCAGCCGGGATGCGAGTAGCCGATGCCCTTCATCTGGAACGTGAGCACGGGCTCCAGCGTGATCCGGTGCTCGGCGCCGCCCGCCTCGACCAGCGTGATCTCCGCGCCGCGGCTGCGCCGGGTGCCGCTGGCCCAGCTGATGCGGTGCCGCGCGGTCTGCATGTGCAGCAGCCCCGGCTCCTCGGCGGGAACCTGTTCCGGCGAACCGTAGACCGGCAGCATGCAGGCGCCGAGCTGCGTCGGATGCCCGTCGCGGTCCTCGAAGGTATTGAATTGCGTCGCGACGTCGCCGAAGTCGATCGGCGACCACACCCAGTAGACGCCGGGCTCGCCGTTCATCTTGCCCGGCGCGCCACCCTCGGGCTCCCCGACCGGGCGCACGCCCCACGACTTGTCGCGCGCCCCCAGCGTGGCCTCCGCCCGGACCTCGTGGCGGTGGCCCGCGACCTTGAACCAGCCCGACCAGCAGCCGAACTGCGTGAAGCGGCTGTTGTGCATGATCAGCCGGCCGTCGTCGTACATCACGTTCTTCGGCTCCTCCACCGGCACGCTGCGCGCCGCGAACACGAGATCGCATTCGATGCCGGTTTCGTTCGGCGCCAGGCGCACGCGCACGCGGCGCAGCGGCTGCTGCACCTCGATGGCGAGCGGGCCGACCACGGTCTGGGCGCGATCGTGGGGCGCGCGCCGCGAGCCGTGGAAGCTGTGCTGCACGCCGCCGACCACCACGCTGAAGTGTCCGTCCATCACGCGGCGGTTCGGATACAACCCGAACCCGATCTCGAACAGGAACGCGCCCTCGCGGTCGAAGCCGTTGAACCAGTAGCGGTCGTAGAAATTGCGGTCGCTCTGCGAGGGCTGCGCGACGGGCTCGTGGGTCTGGTGAACGCAGTAATCGTCGAAGGACGTGATCATCGTGGGGGCTCCGGCTCGGGCGCGACACCGCGCGCGCAGGTTGCTGGGGAGGTGACGGCCGGCACTATCCATGCTGCCACACGGCGTGACAAGTTACGTTTTGGCCAGAGTGCCGGCGCCTCGCCGCGGCCCGCTCAGTCGGCGAAGGTGGTGATCGAGACGTCCCAGACGCCGGCTTCGCGCGACTGGTCCGCGATGGCCGCGAACACCTCGGTGTCGGAATCCTCGTGGGCGCGGATCAGCACCGCGGCGCCCGGGTCGGCGGCGTGCAGGGGTTCGATGGCCGCGCGCACCGCGCGCACGTCGATGCGGCGCTCGCCGAGCCGGATCGCGTTGTCGGCGCCGACGGTCAGCACGATGCTGCGCTTGCCGGCATCCGCCACGGACTGCGGCGGCGGGCGCGCGACGCGAATGCCCGTCTCCTTCACGAACGACGCCGTCACGAGGAAGAAGACGAGCATGATGAACACGACGTCGAGCATCGGCGTGAGGTCGATCTCGGATTCGTCCTCGGCACGGCGGCGGCGCGGGATGTGCGTCGGCATCGCCGTGCTCCCGCGCCGCTCAGGCCAGCGCGGCCGCGGCGCGGTCGAGGTAGCGCTCGACGATGCGCGCGACCTGCTCCGGTGGAGCGGTCTTCATGCCGCCGCCGGCGCCCTTCACCAGCCGCGCGTAGACGCCCTCCACGATGCAGGCCTGCTTCCACCAGCCGAACGCGGTGTAGAACGCCGCGTGCGGCAGCGCCTGCCCGGTGATCTCCTCGTAGCAGGCCACGACCTCCGCGCGGCGCGGGAACTGCGGCAGCCGCGTCGGCGGATCGGGCAGGAAGCTGATGTCGTCTTCCGGCTCGGCCCAGTACATCAGCGACCAGAAGAAGTCGGCCACCGGATCGCCGATGGTGCACAGCTCCCAGTCGAGCACCGCGCGCACGCGGTGATCGGGTCCGAGCACGGTGTTGTCGAAGCGGTAATCGCCGTGCGCGAGGCCGGGGCGTCGCGTCTCGGGCGGTATGGCGGCGACCAGCCGCTCGTGCAGCTCGACCAGCAGCGGCAGATCGCGCGTCTTCGCGGCCTCCACCTGGCGGCGCCAGCGCGCCAGCTGCCGCGCGACGTAGCCCTCGTGCTTCCCGAGGTCGGCGAGCCCCACGGCCGCCGGATCGAGCGCGTGAAAGGCCGCCTGGGTGGCCACCAGCGAGCGCATCGCGGTGCGGCAGGCGGCGTCATCCATGCCCGCCGCGCCGGCGCGGTCGCGCAGTATCAGTCCGTCGACGAACTCCATGACGTAGAAGGGCGCGCCGGTCACCGCGGCGTCGTCGCAGAAGGCCAGCATCGCGGGTACCGGCACCTGCGGGGCGTGCGCGCCGAGCGCGCGCATGATGCGCCACTCGCGGCTCATGTCGTGCGCCGTGGCCAGGGCGCCCGCGACCGGCGGGCGCCGCAGCACGAACGCGCTCGCGCGCGCGTCCTCGACGCGGTAGGTGAGATTCGAGCCGCCGGCCGCGATCAGGCGGAACGTGAACGGCGGCACCGCCTGCGGCAGCGCCGCGGCGAGCCACGCGGCGACGCGCTCGCGCTCGATGCCCTTCAGCTGTGTCTCCTCGTTCATGAGGCGCCCTCAGGACACGCTGGCGCGGATCGCGCGCACGCGCTCGCCGAAGAGCTCCGCGGCACGCCGGCGGCGCGCCGGCACGTATTCGCTGGGCTCGGCGACCGCCGCCATGCCACGCGTCAGTTCGCGCGCGACGGTCTGCTTGTGAACCTCGTCGGCCCCGTCGGCGATGCGCAGCGCGCGCGCCACGCGGTACATCTCCTCGAGCGGCATGTCGGTGGTGTAGCCGAGCGCGCCGTGCACCTGGATCGCGCGATCGAGGATCGCGAGCAGCGTGCGCGGGACCACGAACTTCACCATCGCGATCTCGCGCCGCGCCTCGCGGCTGTAGTCGCCCTGCTGGTCCATGCGCCAGGCCGCGCGCAGGACCAGCAGCCGCGCCATCTCGAGCTCGGCGGCGGATTCCGCGATCATCTCCTGCACCAGCTGGTGCTTCGCGAGCGGCCGGCCCTGCGTGTCGCGCGACACGGCGCGCTCGAGCATCATCTCCAGCGCGCGGTCGGCCTGCCCGATGCAGCGCATCGCGTGGTGGATGCGACCGCCGCCGAGGCGTTTCTGCGCCAGCACGAAGCCGTCGCCGGGCGCGCCGATCATGTGGTCGAGCGGTACGCGGCAGTTCTCGAAGCGCACCTCGGTGTGCCCGCCGATGCGGTCCATCAGCGTGTCGCCCGCCAGCGGGTGATGCATCGAGCCCACGTCGCGCACGAGCACGACGCCGGGATGGCGGCACGGCACCACCAGCATCGCGGCCCTGCGGTGCGCGGGCGCCCCGGGATCGGTGACCGCCATCACGATCATGAAGTCGCTGGCGCTGGCGTTCGAGGCGAACCACTTGTGCCCGTTGATCACCCACTCGTCGCCGTCACGCTCGCAGCGCGTGGTGATGCCGGTGGGATCGGAGCCGCTGTTGTGCGGCTCCGTGAGCGCGAAGGTGCTGCGCACGCGGCCGGCGAGCAGCGGCTCCAGCCAGCGCTTCGCCTGCTCCGGGGTGGCGCCGGCGGCCAGCAGCTCCGCGTTGCCGGAGTCCGGCGCCTGGCAGCCGAATATCTCCGGCGCGAGCACGCTGCGCCCGAGCACCTCGTGCAGCAGCGCGAGGCGCAGTTGCCCCATGCCGCAGCCGCCGTGCGCGGGCGGCAGGTGCGCCGCCCACAGCCCGCGCTCCTTCACCTGCTGCTTGAACGGGGCCCACAGCGCATCGAGCTGGCGCTGGTTCAGGCCCTCGCCCGCGAGCTCGAGCGGCATGACGGTCTCGTCGACGAAGCGGCGCACCCAGGCGAGATCGGCCTCGAACTCCGGATCGGTGCTGAAATCCCAGGCCATGCGGGCTCTCCTGCGGCTGAAGGTGTCTGGCGCATGTTACGCGTGATGCGCGCGCGCGCAATTCTTGCCAGGCACGCCGCGCGTTGATACACGCGTGGCGCCGGTGCCGTGCGCTCAGCGCTGCCGAAGGGCGTGCACGGCGGCGATGATCGGCGCGTTGGCCGCGGGGAACTCGGCCGGATCGAGCGCGGCCGCGGGCAGCCAGCGCAGCGGCTGGCCTTCGCGGCCGTGCGGCGTGCCGCTGAACGCGAGCACGTGCCACACCTCGAGGCGGACCGACCGGTCGGGGTAGTCGTGCTCGACCGCGAGCAGCGGGGCAGCGCGCTCGACGCGGATGTCCAGCTCCTCGCGCAGTTCGCGCGCCAGCGCCTGCCGCACGCTTTCGCCGTCGGCCATCTTGCCGCCCGGGAACTCCCACAGCCCGCCCTGGTGCAGGTGATCGTGGCGGCGCGCGACCAGCACCTCGCCCGCGGCGTTGGTGATCACGCCGACGGCGACACGCAGCATCGCGCGCCCGGGCGCGGCGCCCGGCGCCACCGCGCCGCCCCCGCTCAGGTGCGGTACTCCGCGTTGATGCGCACGTAGTCGTGCGAGAGATCGGTGGTCCACACCGTCGCGGCGGCCGCACCGCGCGCTAGCCCGATCGCGACCAGGATTTCCTCGCCGTTCATGACGCGCTGTCCGTCGGCTTCGGTGTAGGCGGGATCGCGCGCCCCGTTGCTGACGATGACGACGTCGTTCAGGCGGATGCCGACGCGCTCGACCTCGAGCCCCGGCACGCCGGCACGTCCCACCGCGGCGAGGATGCGTCCCCAGTTCGGGTCGCTGGCGAACAGCGCGGTCTTCACCAGCGGCGATTCCGCGACCGCGTAGGCGACGCGCCGGCACTCGGCGCGGTCGGCGCCGCCGCTCACCGCGACGGTCACGAACTTGGTCGCGCCCTCGGCATCGCGGATGATGGCCTGCGCCAGCTCGAGGCAGACCTCGTGCACGGCGCGCTCGAGCAGTGCCGCGGCGGGCTCGTCCTCCGCCGTGATGGCCGGCGCCCCGGACTGCCCGGTCGCTGCCAGCACGCAGGCGTCGTTGGTCGAGGTGTCGCCGTCGACCGTGATGCAGTTGAAGCTCGCGTCGACCGCGCGCGCGACGATCGCGTCCAGCACCGGCTGCGCCACCGCCGCGTCCGTGGCGACGAAGGCCAGCATGGTCGCCATGTCGGGGCGGATCATGCCCGCACCCTTCGCGATGCCGCTCACCGTGACTTCGACGGCGCCGATGCGCAGGCGGCGGCTCGCGCCCTTGGGCCGCGTGTCGGTGGTCATGATGCCCTCGGCCGCCGCCTCCCAGGCATTGGCTTCCAGCGCCGCGAGCGCCTCCGACATGCCGCCGGTGACGCGCTCGACCGGCAACGGCTCGCCGATCACGCCGGTCGAGAACGG
>CAYXJM010000139.1:0-6810 GCA_964465455.1 uncultured Klebsiella sp. | reverse complement strand
TGAAGTCGACCAGCAGGATCGAGTTGCGCACGATGATCCCGGCCAGCGCGATCATGCCGATCATCGAGGGCGCCGTGAACGGCTGCCCCAGCAGCGCGTGCCCGGGCATGATGCCGATGATCGTGAGCGGGATCGGCGCCATGATGATCAGCGGCACCGAGTAGGAGCGGAACTGCGCCACCACCAGCAGGTAGATCAGCACCAGTCCGACCGCGTAGGCCGTGCCCATGTCGCGGAAGGTCTCGTACGTGACCTGCCACTCCCCGTCCCACTTCATGCTCCAGCTCCAGGTCTCGTCGGGCTGGCGCGTCAGGTACTGCGTCATCGGCTCGCCGTCGATCGGGGTCTCGCCGAGGCGCGAGGCGATTGCCGCCATGCCGTAGAGCGGGCTGTCGGTGCGCCCCGCCACGTCGGCCGTCACGTAGACCACCGGCAGCAGGTTCTTGTGCAGGATCGTCTGGTCGCGCGTGGTCTCGCGCACCGAGGCGATCTCGGACAGCGGCACCAGCGCGCCGCCGGCCGAGCGCACGCGCAGCGCCAGCAGCGATTCCACGCGCGCCTTGGCGTCGTCCGGGAACTCGACGCGCACCGGGATCGCCACCTTCGCCTGCGCGCTGTGCAGGAAGGACATGTCCTCCCCGCCCACGGCGGTCGCGACCGCCGCCGCCACGCCCTGCTGCGTGACGCCGAGCCTGGATGCGCGCGCGCGGTCGACCTCCACGACGAATTTCCGCTGCGCCGCCTCGAGCGAGTCGTCCACGTCGACCACGTCGGGCGTTGCCTCGAAGATCCCGCGCACCGTGCGCGCCACGCCGAGCGCGCGCGCGTAATCCGGACCGTAGATCTCGGCGACCAGCGGGGCCAGCACCGGCGGGCCCGGCGGCACCTCCACCACGCTCACGGTGGCGCCGAAGGACCGGCCGATCGCGGCGAGCCCGGGGCGCGCCGCGGCGGCGATCTCGTGCGACTTGCGCTCGCGGTGGTGCTTCTCGACCAGGTTCACCTGGATGTCGCCCTGCCAGGGCTGGCTGCGCAGGTAGTACTGGCGCACCAGGCCGTTGAAGTTGATCGGCGCCGCGTCGCCGGCGTAGATCTGGTAATCGGTGACTTCCGGCACCGTCGTCACGTGGTCGGCCAGCGCCTGGAGCACGCGCTCGGTGGTCTCGAGCGGCGTCCCCTCGGGCATGTCGACCACCACCTGGAACTCGCTCTTGTTGTCGAAGGGCAGCATCTTCATCACCACCGCGCCGAAGCCCGCCAGCGAGCAGGACAGCGCGATCAGCGCGATCAGCACCAGCAGCATTGCCCAGCGCCTGCGCGCGCCCGCAGCGCCGCCGAGCAGCGGGCTCATCGCGCGCGTGAACAGGCGCGCGAGCGCGGTGTCCTGCCGCCCGTGCGCGTGCCCCCCGACGCCGGCGGCCGCGCGCAGGAACAGCCGCCGGTACAGCCACGGCGTGAACACGAACGCCACCGCCAGCGAGATCACCATGCCGGTGCTGGCGTTGATCGGTATCGGCCGCAGGTACGGACCCATCAGCCCGCTCACGAAGGCCATCGGCAGCAGGGCCGCGATCACCGTGAAGGTCGCGAGTATCGTCGGGCCACCGACCTCGTCCACCGCGGCCGGTATGGCCTCCGCCAGCGACTGCCGGCCGAGCAGCAGGTGGCGGTGGATGTTCTCGACCACCACGATGGCGTCGTCGACCAGGATGCCGATCGAGAAGATCAGCGCGAACAGCGAGACGCGGTTCAGCGTGAAGCCCCAGGCCCAGGAGGCGAACAGCGTGATCGCGAGCGTCACGATCACGGCCGCGCCCACCACCAGCGCCTCGCGCCGCCCCAGCGCGAACAGCACCAGCACGATCACCGACAGCGTCGCGAAGATCAGCTTCTTGATCAGCGTCTGCGCCTTGTCGGCCGCGGTGGCGCCGTAGTCGCGCGTGATCGTGAGTTGCACGTCGTCCGGGATCCGCACGCCCTTCAATTCCTCGAGCCGCGCGATCAGGGCGGCCGAGACGTCCACGGCGTTCTCGCCGGGCTTCTTGCCGACCGCCACCGTGACCGCCGGGTAGCGCACGGCGCTCCCGGCGTCCGCGGTCGCCGGGCCGGCGCCGTGGCTCACGTAGCGCGCGGGACGGTCGGAGCCGTCGCTGACGCGCGCCACGTCGCGCAGGAATACCGGCGCACCCTCGTGCACCCCGACCACCACGTCGGCCACTTCCTCGGGCCTGACCAGGAACGTGCCGGCCTGCACCAGCATCTCGCGACCCTCGTCGACGATGCTGCCGGCGTCGCGCGCGGCGTTGGCCGTGGCGAGCGCGCGGCGCAGGTCCTCGAGTGCGAGCCCGTAGGCCGCGAGTCGCTCGGGGTCGAACTGCACGCGCACCGCGCGGTCGGGCCCGCCGATGGTCTCGACCTCGCGCGTGCCCGGCACGCGCTGCAGCTCGGCCTCGACCGCGTGCGCCACGCGCAGCAGGTCGGCGGCGCCGAAGGCCGGATTCTCGCTCCACAGCGTGGCCGCGAAGATCGGCACGTCGTCGATGCCCTTCGGCTTGATCAGCGGCGCGCCCACCCCGGTGCCGGGCGGCAGCCAGTCCTGGTTGCTGTAGAAGGCGTTGTACAGGCGCACGATGGCGTCGGTGCGCGGCTCTCCGACCAGGAAGCGCACGGTGAGGGCCGCCATGCCGGGCGAGGAGGCCGAGTAGATGTACTCGACGCCCTCGATCTCCGAGACGATCTGCTCGGCCGGCGTGGTCACCAGCGCCTCGACCTCCTGCGCCGACGCGCCCGGGTACGGAATGAACACGTTGGCGAAGGTCACGTTGATCTGCGGCTCTTCCTCGCGCGGCGTGACCAGTATCGCCAGCAGGCCGAGCAGCACGCCGGCCAGCGCGAGCAGCGGCGTGATCTCGCTGGCGAGGAAGTTCCTGGCGATGCGGCCCGACAGGCCGAGCGGCGGCGGGGCCCCGGCGCTCACCCGGCGGCCTCCGCGCGCTGCGCCTTGTAGGCCGCGGCGGCGGCCACCGAATCGGTGGCGACGCGCTCCCCGGCCGCGAGGCCGGCCAGCACCGGCACGCGTCCGTCGGCGGCGGGCGAGCCGACGCGCAGGTAGCGGAACGCGATGCGACCGTCCTCGCCGACCACGTACGCGGCGTCGACCTCGCCGCGGCGCACCAGCGCCGGGGCGGGGAGCAGCAGCCGCTCCTCGGCCCCGGTCACGAAGGCCACCTTGAGCAGCATGCCGGGATAGACACCGTGCTCGCCGGGCGGGAGCGTCACCAGCACGCGGAACGTGTGCGTCTCGGGGTCCGCGTTCGGCGGGATGCGCATGTCCTCGGCGGCGAGGGAGCCGTCGTCGGGCAGCAGCACGCGGGCCTGGCGGTGCTTGCGCAGCACCCCGATGTGCTGGTGCGGCACGTCGACGCGCACGCGCAGGTGCTCGAGCGACACGCCGGTCATCAGCGGCGTGCCCACGCCCACCGTCTCGCCGATCTGCACGTGGCGCGCCACCACGATGCCCGCATAGGGCGCGTGGATCTCGGTGTGCGCGAGTTCCTCGCGGACCTCGTCGAGCGCCGCCTGCGCCGCGTTGGTGCGCGCGCGCGCGGCATCGAGGTCGGCGCGCGCGCGGTCGTACTGCGCTTTCGCGACCAGCTTCTTCGCGTATATCTCGCGCGTGCGGTCGAACTCGAGCTGCGCTTCGGCGAGGCGCGCCCTGGCCTCGCCGAGCGCCGATTCGGCGGCGGCGCCGCGCGCCTTCTGCTCGGTGTCGGTGAAGCGCACGATCAGCGCACCCTTCTCGACCTGGTCGCCCACGTCGACCGGCATCTCCAGCACGCGCCCGCTGGTCTGCGCCGACACGGTGGACTGGTTCACGGCCTCGACCACGCCGTCGAAGGCGGTTTCGCGCGGCACAGTGGCCGCGGCGACGACGGCGGTTTCGAGCCGCGCGCTCCCGCCGCCGGGGCCGGGGGCCGGCGCATCGCGATCGGAGCAGCCCGCGAAGCAGGCGGCCAGCAGCAGCGGCAAGAACGGCGCCAGGCGCCGACGGAAGGGGCGAAGCGGGCGGTTGCGCGACGTCATGGTCGGGTTTTCCGTTATGCTCGAGGCCTGCCTGGATTGCCGGCATTGTACGCGCCGCGCGCGGACGCACGACCGGGCAGCGCGCGAATGCCGCAAAAACTTGACCGAGCGCAACCCGCGAGGAGGCCCCCGATGTCAGTCCCCCTGATCGACGCCTGGCACGACATCCTGGCGCGCGGCGACCTGGCCGCCCTGCGCGAACTGCTGGCGGAGGACGCCTGCTTCCACTCGCCCGTCGTGCACCGCCCCCAGGCGGGCCGCGAACCGACCGCGCTGTACCTCGGCGCCGCGATGCACGTCTTCGCGGGCAGCGGCTTCCGCTACGTGCGCGAGATCGTCGGCGCGCACGACGCGGCGCTGGAGTTCACCGCGACCCTCGACGGCATCGAGATCAACGGCATCGACCTGATCCACTGGAACGCCTACGGGCGCATCGACGACTTCAAGGTGATGATCCGCCCGTGGAAGGCGATCGAGAAGGTGCGCGAGAAGATGGCGGCGATGCTGGAGGCGCTCGCGGCCGGCCGGACCCCGTAGGTCCGGCTTCAGCCGGACATCACCCGTGGGTCCGGCTTCAGCCGGACAATGTCCGGATAAATCCGGACCTACGGGCGACGCGCCCGCGCGAGGAAGCGGTCGAGCGCGTTGGCGAAGGCCTGGCGGTCGCGCTGGCTGAGCGCGGGCGGGCCACCGGTGTGCACACCGCTCGCGCGCATCGTGTCCATGAAGTCGCGCATGTTGAGGCGCGCCTTCACGTTTTCCCTGGTGTAGAGCTCGCCGCGCGGATTCAGCGCGGTGCCCCCCTTGGCGATGACCTCCGCGGCGAGCGGTATGTCGGCCGTGATCACCAGGTCGCCCGGCTCGCAGCGCCGGACGATCTCGTTGTCGGCGACGTCGAAGCCCTGCGAGACCTGCAGCGCGCGCACGAACGGCATCCTCGGCACCGCGACCGGCTGGTTCGCCAGCAGCGTCACCATGACCTGCGCGCGCTCGGCGACGCGGAACAGGATCTCCTTGATCACGTTCGGGCAGGCGTCGGCGTCGACCCATATCTGCATCGCGGCGTTCGTTCCTCGCTGGTGGCGCTCGGGCGCTGGCGTGTACGGCTGAAGAGGGTGTCGCAAAACTCCCGCCGGAACACGCAGCGGCGTCGATGTCCCCCGTAGGAGCGGGCCAAGCCCGCGAAGATCGCGCGCATGGCGCGCTCCTACAACCCGTCGTTCAGGCTCATGCCGGGTTTTGCGACACCCTCTCAAGCCGGACCCACGGGTGGCTTCAGCCCTGCTTCGACGGATCGTCCAGCGCCGCGGGCGCGGCGCCGCCGGCGAAGATCACGCGTGCCATGCCCTCGCCGATGTCGAGCAGCTCGGTCGAGGTCACGTGGTAGGCGCTGGCCGAGATCTTCCACTCGCCGTCGATCTTGCGGTACTCGTCGAGGTAGTAGCCGCCGAGCTGCGTGACGGTGTTGTCGCGCGTGTTGATCATGAAGTAGTACAGGCCCCAGGTCGCCTCGGCGCGCGTCGCGTCGAGGATCTCGATCTGGTCGTTCTGCGCGTGGTGCATCTCGATGATGTGCTCCTGGCAGCCCAGCTCCGTGAACACCGCGACCATGTCCGCGGCGCTCGTGAACTGCCCGATGCGCCCGTAGTCGAGCCGGATCTCGCCGGGCGCGAAGCAGTCCAGCACGTCGGCCGGCCGCTTGCGGTCGCACATGAAGAAATAGCGGTGCTTCAACTTGCGGATCGCCTCGACGTCCTCGAGCACCGTGATGCGCCGCGCCAGGGTTGCCAGGTCGCTCATCGGCCGCTCCTCAGCGCTTCAGCAGTTGCGGCGCCAGCGTCTGCACCATCTCGAGCATGCCGGCCTTCCAGTCGACCGTGGTCGGGCCGACCAGCGCGTGCATGCGCGTGGTGTCGATCTGCAGGCTGCCGAAGGCCTTCGGGCTCTCGTGGAACACGGGCTCGAAGCCGGTGAGCTCCTGCAGGTAGCCGCACCACTCCTCGATGCTCACCGCCTGCGAGCCGCCGAAGTTCACCGTCGTCACCTCGGGCGTCGCGGCCGCGAGCAGGCCCGGGATCTTCGCCAGGCAGTCGCGCTCGTGCAGCGGGTTGTACACGTTCGGGCGCTCGGGGTGGATGTCGATCGGCACGCGGTTCTGCATCATCAGCAGGTGGTACCAGGGCCAGCCGCCATTGTTGCCGTAGGGCACGCTGAGGCGCGCGATGGTGGTCGGGATGCCGAACTCGTGCGCCGTGAAGCGCGCCACCGTCTCGGCGGCGATCTTCGCGATGCTGTAGGTCGGCATCATCGAGCGGTGGTTGTCGCCGAGCGGCGAGTCCTCGCTGCGCGGTTCGTGGCCGCAGTACTCGTAGACGGCGGTGGAGGAGCAGTGCAGGAAGGCCTTCACGTTACGGCAGCGCAGCATCAGCCGGCCCACGCCCTCGGCATTGCCGGCCAGGTCATAGGCCCAGTCGCCGCTCTTCACCACCGCGAGGTTCAGCACGTAGTCGAGGTCCTGCGGCACCTGGTCGAGCGAGCCGGTGCCCATGTCGGTCGCGATGGTCTTCGCGCCGAGGGCCTCGACCGCCTCGCGGTCCTCGGCCTTCGTGAAGCGCGCCAGGCCGAACACCTCGTTGTGCTGCGCGAGCGCGGCGACCAGCGGTTTGGCCACCTGGCCCATGGGGCCCGTGACCAGGATGCGTTTGCCTTTCAGTTCGTGACTCATCT
>CAYXJM010000138.1:0-6820 GCA_964465455.1 uncultured Klebsiella sp. | reverse complement strand
TCGACTGCATCCAGTCCGGCCTGCTGTCGCAGGTGCGTCTCGGTGTCACCGGCTCCGGCAAGACCTTCACGGTGGCGCACGTGATCGAGCGCATCCAGCGTCCGGCCATCGTGCTCGCGCCGAACAAGACGCTGGCGGCGCAGCTCTATGGCGAATTCCGCGAGTTCTTTCCGGAGAACGCCGTCGAGTATTTCGTCTCCTACTACGACTACTACCAGCCCGAAGCCTACGTGCCTTCCTCCGATACCTTCATCGAGAAGGACGCCTCGGTGAACGAGCACATCGAGCAGATGCGGCTCTCCGCGACCAAGGCGCTGCTGGAACGCCCCGACGCGATCGTCGTGGCCACGGTGTCCGCGATCTACGGCCTCGGCGATCCGGCCTCTTATCTGAAGATGGTGGTGCACGTCGATCGCGGCGACACCATCGACCAGCGCAATCTCCTGCGGCGCCTCGCCGAGCTGCAGTACCAGCGCAACGACATCGATTTCCATCGCGGCACCTACCGGGTGCGCGGTGACGTGATCGACATTTTCCCGGCCGAATCCGACCAGGAGGCCGTGCGCATCGAGCTGTTCGACGAGCAGGTCGAGCAGATCACGATGTTCGATCCGCTGACGGGAGCGGTGCTGCGCGCCCTGCCTCGCGTGACGATCTACCCGAAGACGCACTACGTCACCCCGCGTGACACGCTGCTCGGGGCGATCGACAAGATCGAGGCAGAGCTCGCCGAGCGGCTCGCCGAACTGCGCGCGGCCGACAGGCTGGTCGAGGCGCAGCGCCTCGAGCAGCGCACCCGCTACGACGTCGAGATGATCCGCGAGCTCGGCTATTGCACCGGCATCGAGAACTACTCGCGCCATCTCTCGGGCCGCGACGCGGGCGAAGCGCCGCCCACGCTGTTCGACTACATACCGAAGGACGCGCTCGTGGTGGTGGACGAATCCCACGTCACGATCCCGCAGCTCGGCGGGATGTACCGGGGTGACCGCTCGCGCAAGGAAACGCTGGTGGAATACGGCTTCCGGCTGCCTTCGGCGCTGGACAACCGGCCGCTTCGCTTCGAGGAGTGGGAGCGCCGCGTGCCGCAGCTGATCTTCGTCTCGGCCACGCCCGGTCCGTACGAGATGGAGCACGCCGGCCGCGTGGTCGAGCAGGTCGTGCGGCCCACCGGGCTGGTGGATCCCGAGATCATCGTGCGGCCGGCCTCGTCACAGGTGGACGACCTGCTGTCCGAGATCCGCCTGCGCGTGGCGCGCGACGAACGCGTGCTGGTCACGGTGCTTACGAAGCGCATGGCCGAGGACCTGACCGAGTACCTGCACGAGCACGGCGTGCGCGTGCGCTACCTGCATTCGGACATCGAGACCGTCGAGCGCGTCGAGATCGTCCGCGACCTGCGGCTCGGGGAGTTCGACGTGCTGGTCGGGATCAACCTGCTGCGCGAGGGGCTGGACATGCCCGAGGTGTCGCTGGTCGCCATACTCGACGCGGACAAGGAAGGCTTCCTGCGCTCCGAGCGCTCGCTGATCCAGACGATGGGGCGAGCGGCACGCAACCTGAACGGCACCGCGATCCTCTACGCCGACAGCATGACCGGCTCGATGCAGCGCGCGATCGGCGAGACGGAGCGACGACGCGAGAAGCAGCTGCGCCACAACGCCGAGCACGGCATCGTGCCGAAGGGCGTGCGGAAGGAGATCACCGACATCCTCGAAGGCGCCTACGGCGCGGCGCAGCGCGGCCGCGCGCGACAGCGCATGGCGGCGGAGCCGCAGGCCGATTACCGTCACGCAGAGGACATGCGTCCGGCGGAAGTGCATCGCGAGATCGCTCGACTCGAGGAGCGCATGTACCAGCACGCGAAGAACCTCGAATTCGAGGAGGCCGCGCGGGTGCGCGACCAGCTCGTGGCGCTCAAGGAGAAGCTCTTCGTCAGTGCCTGACGGTGCGGGCTGCGGCATGCGCGGGGTGCCGGGCAGGGTGCGCGGGCGCTGCGGCTACTACAATGCAAGCTGTCGTCGCTTGGCGCGGATCTGCGCGAGGGCGTGGGTTTGTGTACAGATTTTCGGAATTCGTCGCCAATGATCGGGAATGTGCTGCTGCGGAACAATCCGCTGGTTCTGGTGGACGTGGGTGCCAGCGGGGGGTTGGATCCGCGATGGAGCCGCTTGACTTCGCACTACAGGGCGATCCTGTTCGAGCCGGATCCAAGGGAATTCCAGCGCCTCAAGGACCAGAGCGCGGAGAACCTTCTGGTGCTCCAGTCGGCGCTCGCCGATTCGCCGCGGATGCTCGAGCTCAACCTCTGCGTGAAGCAGAAGCTCTCGTCGGTGTACGTGCCGAACTTCGAGTACCTGAAGAAATTCCGCAAGGTCGAGCGGTTCGACATTGCGAAAACGGTCCGGCTGGAAGCGGACACGCTGCGCAATCAGCTGAGGCTCAACGGCATTCCCGACGTCGACTTCATGAAGCTCGACACCCAGGGCAGCGAGCTGATGATCCTGAAGGGCAGCGGGGAATACCTGGACGCGGCGGTCGGCGTCGAGGTCGAGGTGGAGTTCTCCGACGTCTACACGGGGCAGCCGCTCTTCGGGGAGGTGGATGCCTTCGCGCGCGGGCAGGGCTTCGAGCTCTTCGACATGCGCAAGCGTTTCTGGCGGCTGCACGGCTGCCCCAAGCGCAACGTCAGCCCGGGGCAGCTGGTCTTCGCCGACGCGCTCTATCTGCGCGCGCCGGAGAGCCTGCTGGGAAACGGGCCGCTGCCGGAAGACAAGGTCCTGCGGGCTTTCTGCGTCTACCTCGCCTACGAACGGGACGATCTCGCACTGCTGCTGATGCGCGAGGCCGCGTCACACGGGATCCTGTCGCGCGCCAGCCAGGCGTCGACGGCCGCGGTGCTCGCCCGGTTCCGGCGGCGCCGGTTCCTGGGACGCCTCGTCGGCAAGCCGCGAGTGGACAGTTCGTTCTGAGGCAGGGAGCCGTCGTGGACAAAGCGGCGGCGAAATCGCGAAAATTTGCGCTGTCCCCGCGGGGCTTCCGCCCGGGACGGACGACACCAGCAACGCGCCGCACGGCGCCTACGATGTGATGGAGAAGACCATGCCGGGTAGTGGCCGTCTGATGAAGAAGGCGCGCGAGGCGCTGGCGCGCCTTCGTTACGGCAGCGCGTTCTCGCAGCAAGCCGAGGAGGCGGCGGTTCGCGCCGCGATCGGGTCGGCCGGTCTCGATTGTGCGGCGGGTCTGCAGATCCTGAACGACGTATTGCGCGCGACGCACGGCAGGCCGTTCGATTTCGGCAAGGATTCGGTTCACTGGCTGGTATTCGCATGTCTGCGCGACGCCGTTCCGGAAACGGCACGAATACTGGAGATCGGCACCTTCGACGGTCAGTTCACGGCGATACTCGCGCGGCTGTTCCCGGCGGCCGAAATCACGACGGTCGATCTGCCCGAGAGCGACCCGATCCTGCGCAGCACCTACGAGCGCGAGGTCGACGCCGCCTATCGCAGCTTCGTCGCCAAGCGCGACGCGAACCTGGCAGCGCCGAACATCAGCTTCCGCCAGTTCAACTCGGCGTTCCTGCTGGATCGCGTGAGCGGCCCCTTCGACCTTATCTGGGTGGACGGCGGCCATCTCTATCCGGAGGTCGCGTGGGACATCGCGACGGCGCACCATCTGTGTCGCGACGGGGGGCGGGTGCTGTGCGACGACGTGATCCCCGCGCCCGATGGCCCGCGCACGGCGTACGTCTCGCCGGACAGCTACCAGGTGCTGAACTATTTCGCGGTCAGGACCGGAGAGCCGCTGCACCTGTTCCTGAAGCGCTGCGCCTTCAAGCACGCCGGCGTGCCGCGCAACCGCAAGTACATCGCGATGATGCGGCGCAAGGTCACGGAGTAGGGCGGCTCAGATCGACTTGATGTTGATGATGAGGTTGCGCCGCATCAGCCCGGGATCCGTGCTCTGCATCGGGCGCACCGAGTGCCAGGAATTGAAGGTCTTGATGAAGATCACGCCGCTGTTGGGCAGGAACTCGAAAGTATCCAGCACTTCCATGTCCTCGAAGCCGGCCTGCCGGTTCAGCTGGTTGTAGGCAAAGCGCGGATCCTTCGGCCGGTTGATGTCGATGCCGCCGCCGATCGATGGGCTCCACTCGTCTTCGCGGATCACCGCCAGCGTCATGGTCACGACCTTGCTCGGCGTGTCCGTGTGGGGAAGGATGTGCCCACCCGCTGCCGGCATCATCTGGAACTCCCACGCTCCGGCGAAGCGCGCACCGCGGTGCGAACTCCGCCCGCGCAGCATGGCCAGGACGTTCTTCATGGTCTGCCGGGCCTTGGAGACGCCCTCGCGGTAGCCGAGGTCGATGTGATGGGCGGCCAGCGTGCGCATCACCTCGTCGACGAAAGCCGGACTGCGGACCCACGCGTCGAAGCGCGACCAGATCGGGGTGTCGCGGATCACCGCGGCGAACTGCTCGGGATGGCATTTCTCCGACAGCGAGTACTTGTTGCCGAGGCGAGGCACGTACTCGAAGAGTTCCTTCTTCGGCCAGTTCGCGAGCATTTCCTGATAGGCGGCCGCGTCGACCATGGGCACCATCTGGCCGATGGGAAAGGGCTCGTAGCGGAACTTCAGGTTGTCGCCGTTGAAGAATGTGGACATGGTTCGCTGGCCGGCCTCCAGTGGCGCGGGTATGGCGAGGTTCGTGCCCCGCCTGGGTCGCGACAGATGATAGCGGGAATCGCGGCGGCGGTGGATTCGCACAATTACCGTGCAGTGTGGATCCGGCGCCGGGGTCAGCGTGCGCAGAATCATTTGCACGCGGAGGCCGAGTCAGTATAATGCGCGCCTGCTCGCAGGCCCGTAGCTCAGTTGGTTAGAGCGCTACCTTGACATGGTAGAGGTCACCAGTTCGAATCTGGTCGGGCCTACCACTTCCGGTTCCCGGGAGTTCCCGCCTTGGCGGGGTTGGCAAAGAGTCGAGTTCGCAACGCACCGGTGGAGAAGAGGCCTCTCGTCAGGGTCACCACCGCAGGGGATGCCCGCATGTCCGTTTCCGTTACCCTGCCCGATGGCAGCCAGCGTCGTTTCGACGCCCCCGTCACTGTCCGCGAGGTTGCCGCCAGCATCGGCGCGGGCCTGGCCAAGGCGGCGCTCGGCGCGCGCGTCGACGGCAAACTGGTCGATACCTCCCACACGATCGCACATGACGCCGCGCTGGCCATCGTGACCGACAAGTCCGACGAGGCGCTGGAGATCATCCGTCACTCCACGGCGCACCTCCTCGCGCAGGCCGTGAAGCAATTGTTCCCGTCGGCGCAGGTCACGATCGGTCCCGTGATCGAGGACGGTTTCTATTACGACTTCGCATTCGAACGGCCGTTCACGCTCGAGGACCTGGCTGCCATCGAGAAGAAGATGGAGGAACTGGCGGCCGCGGACATCGCGGTCGAGCGCAGCGTGATGCCGCGCGACGAGGCCGTGGCCTTCTTCCGCGGCATGGGCGAGGAATACAAGGCCGAGATCATCGCGAGCATTCCGCAGGCCGAGGACATCTCGCTCTACCGCCAGGGTGATTTCATCGACCTCTGCCGCGGGCCGCACGTGCCGAGCACCGGGAAGCTCAAGGCATTCAAGCTGACCAAGGTCGCCGGGGCGTACTGGCGTGGCGATTCGCGCAACGAGATGCTGCAGCGCATCTACGGCACGGCGTGGACGGACCAGAAGGCACTCAAGGCCTACCTGCACCGCATCGAGGAAGCCGAGCGGCGCGACCACCGGCGCATCGGCAAGAAGCTGCGGCTCTTCCACAACCAGGAAGAGGCGCCGGGGATGGTTTTCTGGCATCCGCGGGGCTGGGCGGTGTACCAGGCGATCGAGCAGTACATGCGCGCCAAGCTCGCGCGGCGCGGCTACCACGAGATCCGCACGCCGCAGGTGGTGGATTTCAGCCTGTGGCAGCGCTCGGGCCACGCCGACAAGTTCGCGGAGAACATGTTCGCGCTGAAGAGCGAGGAGCGGGACTTCGCGGTCAAGCCCATGAACTGCCCCTGCCACGTGCAGGTGTTCAACCAGGGACTGAAGAGCTACCGCGACCTGCCGCTGCGACTGGCGGAATTCGGCTCCTGCCACCGCAACGAACCGTCCGGGTCGCTGCACGGCCTGATGCGGGTGCGCGGCTTCACCCAGGACGATGCGCACATCTTCTGTACCGAGGCCCAGATCCAGCACGAGGTGGCGCAGTTCATCGACCTGCTGCACGAGGTCTACGCCGATTTCGGCTTCAGCGACGTGATCTACCGCCTCTCGACCCGCCCGGCCAACCGCGTCGGCAGCGACGAGATCTGGGACAAGGCCGAGCAGGCGCTGGCGGACGCGCTGAACGCCAAGGGACTGGCGTGGGAGCTTCTGCCGGGCGAGGGTGCCTTCTATGGTCCGAAGATCGAGTTCTCGCTGCGCGACTGCATCGGCCGGGTCTGGCAGTGCGGCACGATCCAGGTCGACTTTTCGATGCCGGGACGCCTGGATGCGCAATACGTCGCCGAAGACGGCAGCCGCCAGACGCCGGTGATGCTGCACCGTGCCGTGCTCGGTTCCTTCGAACGCTTCATCGGCATCCTGATCGAACATCACGAAGGAGCCTTCCCTGCATGGCTCGCGCCGGTGCAGGCCGTTGTGATGAATATTACCGACGCTCAGCGTGAATACGCCCTCAAAGTCGAAGAGTCCTTGAAAAACAAGGGCTTTAGGGTGATTTCTGACTTGAGGAACGAGAAGATCGGCTTTAAAATCCGCGAGCACACACTCGACAAGC
>CAYXJM010000137.1:3815-6823 GCA_964465455.1 uncultured Klebsiella sp. | reverse complement strand
CTCGCGTGCCGTGCTGGGCGGCCTTCTTCTCGCGTGCGCGGCCGCGCAGGCCGCGCCCAATCTCCGCGTCAGCGACGTGACGGTGACCGAGGGCGTGGACGCGACGGCCAACTTCGTCGTGTCGATCGACGCGGCGCCTCCGGCACGGCGGGCCGTGTCGGTGACCGTCGCGACGCGCAACGGCACGGCGATCGCGGGCAGCGACTACGTGGGCAAGAGCACGACGCTCAGCTTCAGGAGCGGCGACCCGCTCAGCCGTACCGTGGCGGTCACGCTGGTCAACGACAAGACCGCGGAGCCGCAGGAGTCGTTCTCGCTGCGCCTGTCCTCGGCCCGGAACGCCGTGGTGGCGGACGGCACCGGCGTTGCGACGGTGCGCGACGACGACGCGGCGCCCAACCGTGCGCCGGTCTGTGCGATCGATACGCCCGCGGGCGACGTCACCGTGCCGGTCGGCGGCAGCGTCGGCTTCAGCGCGACCGTCACCGATCCGGACGGCGACAAGCCGGTGATCGCCTGGCGTTTCGATGGTGGCGAACCGGCCGCCTCCACGAGCGAGGATCCCGGCAACGTGCGCTTCGCCGCCACCGGAGTCCACACCGTGACGCTGGACGCCAGCGATGGGCGCGGCGGCAGCTGCGCGCGCCAGTCGCGCCAGGTGACGGTGCAGGCGGTACCGGCGGTTTCCATCAACTCCACGAGCACGAGCGGGTTGACGCCCGCGGGCCTGCCGCCCGTGCCCGAGCGGCCGCGCGTGTCCGGCGGCGGCTACTCCGTGCTGGCCGTGAACGACCTCGGGATGCACTGCGTGGACCTCGATGGTCGCATCGCCAACATCCTGCCGCCCTTCCAGGTCCTGCTCGGGCAGGTGATCGAGAAAGGCGTCACGCCGCGGCTGAACCCGCAGGGCATCGGGCTGGCGTACTCGGCCGCCTCCAACCCGAAGGATCCGATCCTCGCGCGCAGTGACGTGTTCAACGGCGTCGCGCCCGACGGCACCGTGTACAAGACGAACTTCTGGCAAGGCATCGGCAACGGCGCCTACGACGCGTTCTACCCCCCGATCGCGACACCGCTCGCCACCGGTCCCTTCCCGGTCACCGAGGACGTCGGCCTGCCGGTACCGAACGCCGAGCGGCTCTACATCGGCAACGACGGCATCGTCGACGGCGTCGGCGGCAGCAGCGACGGCGAACTCGCGGTGACCCAGCACGCGATGCCGGGAGTGCAGTCGCCGCTCGTCGCCAACGCGGCGCAGCCGGTGCAGGAGTACTACGAGCACAAGCCCTTCTTCGTGAACTTCCCGATCGGCTACGTCGCCAACGACGTGAACTGGCACGAGGCCGCGGGCATCCCGCTGGCGCCGTTCGACGACGCGGGCCGGCAGAACCCGTTCCCGCTGCTGCGCGTCGAGGCCGGCAACGGCAGCACGGTGCTGGCGACCTCGGACGTCGTCGTGCCGGTGTCCAGCGAGACGAGCTGCTCCAACTGTCACGGCGCGCCGGGCGACGTCGCCGTATCGCGCAGTACCGCGCCGACCGATGCGCTCGGCGCCGCCGGGCTTCCCGTCGCCGACAGCATGCTCGATCCCGAGCTCGGGCGCGTCCCGCATGGCGTGAGCGTCGAATACGCGGCCGACATCAACATCCTGCGCCTGCACGACCTGAAGCACGGCGCGCGCTACGTCGACACCGCCAACCAGAGCGAGCGCTGCACCATCGACGCCAGCCAGCCGAACGGCAGCGCGAGCTGCCTGATCAACAGGGCGCTGGTGCAGGGCAAGCCCGTCGTGTGCCAGGCCTGCCACTACACGCCGGCGCTCGACCTCGCGCAGGTCGGCCCCATGGCCGGCCCGCCGGGTAGTGCCGCCAACGGCCGCAACCAGCTCGCCCACGAGAGCAACTCGCGCGTGATGCACAACCATCACGGCGGCTTCGCCGAGCTGTTCCCGGCGATCCCGGCGCCGCAGCAGGACCCGGCCACCGGCGCGATCACCAACCAGGACGCGCGCACCGCAGCGCTCGAGAACAACTGCTACCAGTGCCATCCCGGCAAGGAAACGCATTGCCTGCGCGGCGCGATGTTCAACGGCGGCGTGCTCTGCAGCGACTGCCACGGCAGCATGAAGCAGATCGGCGCCGATTTCTCCGCGGGCGTCTCGAGCTCCCGGCTCGGCGCGTTCCAGCTGACGGGGCTCGGCAACTTCTACGATCCGCTGAGCAAGCAGCCGCGCGTTCCCTGGGCCAACGAGCCCGGCTGCGGCTCCTGCCACACCGGCGACGCGAACGACAATCTGGCCGACCAGCCCGGCGTGCTGGTGAACGCGAAGGACAGCCACGGCGTCAGCGACGGCATCCGCCTGCGCCAGGCCTTCGTCACGGGCGACGCCAAGGCCACGCCGATCGTGCCGTCCAACAAGCGCTTCGCCGAACCGGCAGTGCCGGCCGAGTTCAACGGCTTCGCCAACCCGGCCGCCGGCAATCCGAAGCTCTACCGCGTGAGCAGCGGGCACGGTGGCGTCATGTGCGAAGGCTGCCACGGCGCCACGCACGCCGAATGGCCCGTGGCCGATCCGGCGGCCAACGACAACCTGCTGGCGCTCCAGGTGCAGGGTCACGCGGGACCGATCGTCGAGTGCGGCGCCTGCCACACCACGAGCGGCCTGGCGGCGAACACGCTGGGCGGGCCGCACGACATGCACCTCGTCAACGACCCGCGCTTCTGGAAGGAGGCGCACAAGGACGCCGCCAAGCGCGAGAACGGCAAGCCGGGCGGCGGCATGTGCGGCGACTGCCACGGGGCCGACCACCGCGGCACCGTGCTCTCGCGGGCGGCGGCGGATCGCAGCTTCACGGTCGAGAGCGTCGCGCGCAACGTGAAGGCGGGGCAGCCCGTGGCCTGCAACCTGTGCCACAGCCTCGACAAGAGCTTCGAACGCTAGGCGGCGGGCGGAGACACGACATCAACCAGTCAACGGAGACGATCATGAACTGCAGTACATCACTCCT
>CAYXJM010000137.1:1274-3715 GCA_964465455.1 uncultured Klebsiella sp. | reverse complement strand
CCGACGGCACGCTCGAATACGGCGCCAGCGGGAAATCGTCCGCCACGGTCACACCGGGCTGCGCGCTGAACGCGAGCACGGGCCGGGCGCAACCCTACGTGCACGTGTTCGACATCGGCGGCTACCTGCTCAACGTGTCCGTCAACGGCATCCCGCTGACGCAGCTGAGCACCACCCACCCCAATACGCCCGTCTTCCTCGGCGCGGGGATGAACGTCATCTCGGTCGCGTACGGCCGCATCTCCACCGACTACTTCGTGCGCGACGGCGGCGACGGGAGCTGCGTGCTGCCGCAGTGAGCCGCGGCACACGGGCAGCCCTCGCGGCTGCCCGCTGCGTACCCGCTCAGTCGCGAGGCTGAGCTCGCGCGGCGTCGCCGAAAACGAACGGCAGCAGCAGGAGCCGCCCGAGGCGCGAGTCCCGCGGCGCGCGCAGGTACCCGAGACCGATGCGCATCCCCGGGTGCTCGCCGAAGGGCTTGCTCGTGGCCGTGCCGAACAGGTGGTCGAAGACCGAGAGGAACGCGCCGTAGTTGCTGTCCGTGAAGCGCCGGTCGTCGCTGTGGTGACAGCGGTGGAAATCGGGCGTCACGATCACGCGCCGCAGCAGGCGGTCGACCGGCTCGGGCACGTAGACGTTGCTGTGCGCGAGCACGTTCACGCAGACGCGGGCGAACTGGTACGCGACGACCACGGCGACCGGCGGGCCGATCAGCAGCGTCACCGGAAAGGTCGCCGCGGCGACCAGGAAGAGCTCCAGCGGATGGCTGCGATAGGTCGTGCTGAAGTCGAGTTCGGTGTCGCTGTGGTGCACGGCGTGGATGCGCCAGAGGAACGGCACCCGGTGCAGCAGCCGGTGCAGCGCGTAGGCCAGCAGCTCGTAGGTCAGGGTGGTCAGAACCAGCGCAGCGCCGAAGCCGAGGCCTGAACGCTCGAGCCATGCGGGACCCGAACGCGCCGCGACGCAGGCGGCGGCGACGGTGGACAGGGCGCCGACCCAATAGACCAGCGTCTGGTTGATCAGGCTGAGAGCGATGTTCGGACCCCAGCGCGCCACGGCGTCGCTGCCGACCGGCCGGCGTGGCCACAGCGCCTCCCACACCACCGCGAGCAGGAAGCTGCCGACGACTGCCCCGAACAGGATCCCGTTCTGGTTCGCTTCCAGCCGCCCGAGCATGAAGCGAACCGGGTTCTCCTAGCGCTTGCGCTTCGCGAGCGCCCGCGCGGCCACGACGCTGACGAGCACGGCCAGCGAGCCCAGGGCGAACGGCGAATCCACCGGCACCGAGACCGGCGCGCCCGCGTGCACGACCGCGGCGGACGCCTGTTGCGCCACCACGAACAGGGCACCCGACAGCACTGCAGCAACCTTTAATCCGCGCATCACTCTTTCCCCTTTCCTGTTTCCGGCGACCCGAGCGGTGGGCCCGCCCGGACACCGCCCGGCATTTCCGGTCGGCACGGTGCAAGTCCCTGCTCGATGCATGGAGATGCTAGCGGTGAACGCAGCACCTGTAAACGTGGCCGGCGGCACCCGGTCGTCGGCCGTCAGAGATCAGACAGGTAGCGGACCCCGGTCATCGACTCCGACAGCGTCCACAGCCGCTTGCCGAGCGCGGTGTCCCTGGCGACCGGGTTGATGCGCGCCTTGCCGACCTTCTTGCCCGCGATTTCGAACAGGCCCTTCGGCCCGTAGTACTCGCCGCCCTGCACGGTGTCGGCCGTGGCCGCGTGCACGATCGGCCGCGCCGCCTGATCGGCGCGCGGAATCAGCGGCTCCAGCTTCTTCTTGCGCCAGGCATCGAAGGCGCTCTTCGGCTGCAGCGCGGCGCTGTTCTGGTGGATGTTGGTCGAGGCGAAGCCGGGGTGCGCGCTGAGCGCGACGATGTTGCTGCCGCTCTTGCGCAGGCGCCGGTCGAGCTCCAGCGTGAAGCTCAGCATGGCCACCTTGCTGCGCCCGTAGCCCTGCCACTCGTTGTAGGGAGTCTTCTCCCAGTTCAGGTCGTCCAGGTCGAGCCTGGAGAAACGGTTCATCAGGCTGCCGACGTTGACGATGCGCGCCCAGCCGCTTGCGGGGAACATCGGCAACAACAGCCCCGTCAGCGCGAATCCGCCCAGGTAGTTGGTGGCCAGCTGCATTTCCTGGCCGACGCTGTTGCGCGCGAGCGGGATCCCGACGATGCCGGCGTTGTTGACCAGCAGGTCGAGCCGGCCGATCTCCGCCGCGAACCGGCGGCTGAACTCCCGCACCGACTCCGGCTCGGAGAGGTCGAGCGGGATGATCACCGCGTCCGCGCCGGGCACTTCGGCGAGCAGCTCGCGCTGCGCCTGCATCGCCTTGTCCATGCTCCTGCACGCCATGATCACGCGCGCCCCCATGCGGAGCAGGCTCAGCGTGGTCTGGAAGCCGATTCCCGCATTCGCGCCCGTAACGACCGCAAC
>CAYXJM010000137.1:0-1174 GCA_964465455.1 uncultured Klebsiella sp. | reverse complement strand
TCAGGCTCCCTGCGGCGGCAGCACCGCGATGCGGTGGATGAGCCGCCGTCCCTCGTAGTCGCGCACGGCGTAGTGCTGCACCGCGCGCTGGTCCCAGATCAGCAGGTCGCCCTCGTTCCACCGGTAGCGGAAGCCGTACTCGGGCTTCTGCATGTGACGGAACAGCAGGTCGAGGATCGCGTTGCCCTCGAGCGGCGGCAGCCCCTCGATGAAGCGGGTGTAGGTCGGGCTCACGTTCAGCCACGGCAGGCCGTTCACCGGGTGGCGCATCACCACCGGGTGCAGCGAGGCGCGGCCCGAGGCGAGCTCGGCGGCGACCTTCTCGCGCAGCGGCAGCCCCGCGCGCCAGCCCGCCTCGTAGGTCATCGCCAGGTCGTGCTCGCCGCGCAGTCCCTCCAGCAGCGTCTTCATGCGCTCGGACAGCCCCGCGTAGGCCGCGCGCGCGCTGATGAAGGCAGTGTCGCCGCCGCAGGCCGGCAGCACCTTCGCGTGCAGGAAGTTCACCATCGGCGGGCCGGGCAGGAAAGTCTCGTCGGCGTGCCACGAGTCGGCGCGGTCGCCGCGCTCCGAATCGATCTCGGTGATGTGCGGCACCCCGCTGATGCGCTGGAAATACTCGGTGGCGTTGTGCTCGGGCTCGCCGAAGTGCCGCGCGATCTGCAGGTGCTGCTGCGGTGTCATGTCGCGCGCCGGCACCGCCACGACCTGGTGTTGCCACAGCGCCGCGGCGAGCTGCCCGAGCACGTTCTCGTCCAGCCCGGCGGCGAAATCGATGCCTTCGACGTGCGCGCCGAGCGTGCCGCTCAATCGGGTGATCCGCAGGCCCATGGCGTGTCCTCCGTGTGCGTGTCGAGGCGCGAATGTGCCAAGGTGTCCGGGGCAACGCAAGTTACGCGTCGCCAGGGTGCTTGCGACTCGCTGCATGCGGCGTGCAGAATCGGCCGGGACCACCGATCGTGGGCGGCCGCTCACCGACCATCACGAAAGGAGTGCGCGAGGTGATTCGTATCGTCAGGCTCGGCAGCCCGCGGGCGGCCGACGAGGGATTGCGCATCGGCACGGTGCGCCGCCCGCCGCGCGGCGTACCCCGCTCCGAGTACGCCAGCCAGGACTGGTACGACGTCTGGTTCCCCAACCTGGCGCCGAGCCTCGCCACGATGAAGCTGGCCCTGCA
>CAYXJM010000136.1:0-6839 GCA_964465455.1 uncultured Klebsiella sp. | reverse complement strand
ATCATGCCGTGGGTGAGGAACGAGCCGCTGGCGATCGAGGCGGCGAGGTTGTCGTTGCGGTGCCACACGTCGCACAGCCCGCGCAGGTCCTCCGCGCGCCAGTCGGTCTCGACGGCGAGCGTGCGCGCGCCGCCCTCGCTCACGATCAGGTGCGTCTCGATGCCGCCCAGCGCCCGCAGCTGCTGCAGCACGCGCACGCCGTAGACGACGCCGCTCGCCCCGCTGATGCCGACGATGATCCTGCGCTTCATGCGAACCTCCGTGAATGCTGCGCAGTATACGTGGCGCGGCTCCGGGCGGCTCCCCAATCGGGCCGGCCGTTGCGCTAGACTCCGTGGCCTTCCCGCTCCGCAGGCCCAACGAGACCGCCACATGCTTCCGGCCATTCGCGCGCTGCGCAACGCCTTTCGCCTCCTGCCACCGGCGCTGGTCCTCGCCTGTGTCCTGCTGCCGTCCGCGCGTGCCGAGAGCACCGATTCGGCACTGCCGACCCCGACGCTCGCGAGCCAGGAGCGGCAGCTCGAGGCCTGGCGCGCCGCCGATGCCAGTGACCCGCAGACTGCGCGCCTGGTCGAGATCTACACGCGCAACGTGCAGGACCTGCACACCGTGGACGAAAACCGCGAGCACAAGGCCCGCTACGAGCGGCTGTTCCAGGAGGCGCCCGCGAAGATCGCGCGCTACACGGCCGAGCTGAACGACCTGCAGCGCCAGACGCGCTCGGCGCAGGGCCTCGCCGAGGGCGTGGCCATGGAGCGCCTCGAGCGGCTCCTGCGCGAGACGCGCAGCCGCCTCGCCGCGCTGCGCACCGAGGAAGGCGCACTGCAGGGAACCGCGGCGAACCTGCAGCGGCGCGTCGAAGCCTCGCGCCAGGAACTGAAGGCGGCGGTCGCGGCCGGCGCGGGCGGCGACAGCCAGCCGGCGGCAATCCCCGGCGAGAACGCGGCGATGACGCAGGCGCGCCTCGACCAGTGGCTGGTCGACCGCGCGCTGCACGAGAGCCTCGTCGGGCGACTCGATGCCGAGGTGCGGACCGTGCCGGACCGGCTGGCCGCGGTGCAGGCGGAGCTCAAGCTGGTCACCGCGCAGCGCGAACAGGCCGAGACCTTCCTCGCGGAACTGCTCGGCATGGACAAGCTGAAGCGCATCGGCGCCGCCGAGAAGCTGCGCGACGACATCCACGCGCGCGCCGCCCGGCCCGGTTCGGCGCACCCGGCGATCGTGAAGCTGCGCGGCGAGGTCGAGGCCCTGGCCGACGAGTACGTGGACGTGGTCGCGCGCTCGGAGTCGGTGGCCGCGGAGGCCGCCGGGGCCGCGGCGCGCCTCGCCGAGGTCACCGGCGCCTACGAGAGCATCCGCCAGCAGCTCGAGATCGTCGCGCTGAGCGATGCGCTCGGTCCGGTGCTGATGGAGCAGTACGACAAGCTCGGCGGTTACAGCCAGCCGCAGCGCGAGATGCAGGTCACCAGCGAGCTGCTGTCCGAGACGCGGCTGCGCGAGTTCCAGGTCACGCGCATGGCCTCCTCCGAGGTGCAGGCGCGCGAGCTCGTCTATCGCGAACTCGAGGCCGACACGGCGCTCTCCGATGCCGACCGCGCCGCCGCGCTCGTGGAGGCCGACCGGCTGCTCAGCGACCGCAGCCGGCTGGTCGGGGAACTCGCGCGGCTCTACGTGGAATCGACCGGCCAGATCGTGGACCTCGAGGAGAGCTACCTCGCGCAGACCGAGGTCGCCCGCAAGTTCCGCGCGCTGCTCGACCGCAACCTGATCTGGATGAAGTCGCACCCGCCGCTGCGCCTGCGCGACCTGCTGGCGTGGCCCGGCGCCACGGTCGCGATCATCGCCGCGCAGGACTGGCGCGCTCTCGGCGCGCAGGCGCTGGCCGTGGCGGCGGGGCATCCGCTGCGCGTGCTCGGGGGCGCGCTGCTGCTGGCGGCGCTGCTGCATTACCGCCAGGTGCTGCGCCGGCGGCTCGCCGAGCGCAGCCTGCGCGAGGTGGGCTGGCGCCACTACCGCTACCGCATGGGGCTGGAGGCTTTCGGCATCCACCTGCTGGTCGCGCTGCCGGTGCCGCTGCTCCTCGCCGCGGCGGGGTGGGTCTTCGCGCAGACGCAGCCCGGCTCGGCGCTGGCGAGCGCGCTCTCGGGCGCGTGCTGGCGCACCGCGCTCCTCGGCTACCTGTACCTCGTGATCCTGGAGGCCATGACGCCGGAAGGTTTCGCGCGCGGGCACCTGCGCTGGAAGACCGCGCGCGTGCGCAGCGTCGAGCGGCTGCTGCGCCTCGGCGTCTGGATCATGCTGCCGCTCGCCTTCGCGAGCGCCGCGCTCGGCGCGGTCGCGCGCACGATGCCCGCGGACGAGTCGTACCGCATCGGCAGCCTGCTGGTCGCTGCGCTGTTCTTCGCGTTCCTCGTGCTGCTGGCGCGCGCGGCGCGCGGCATGTTCGACTCGGCGTTCTACTCGCGCAGCTACCCGTTGCTCGCGCGCGTGGGACGGCTGCTGCTCGCCGGCGTGATCGTGGCGCAGCCGGTGGCGATCGTGCTGGACGTGCAGGGCTACCACTTCACGGCGCGCGAGCTGCTGATGTGCGCGTTCCTCAGCAGCGTGGTGCTGGTGGTCGCGAAGATGATGCTCGATGCGGGCCTGCTCGGCCTCACCATCGCCGCGCAGCGCTCGCTGGACGCCACGCGCGCGGCCGAGACGCCGGCGGCGGGCGCCGGCGAAGGGAGCCCCGAGCAGCGCAGCGCCACCGAGGCCTTCGACGAGGCCGATCTCGAGAAGATGAACAGCAGCGCCATCGCGCTGCTGCAGGTCGTGGTGGCCGGCCTCGCGACGCTGCTGCTCGCGGTGATCTGGCAGCAGTTCTTCACCGCGCTGTCGATGCTGGACACCGTCACGCTGTGGAACTACGCCGAGACCGTCGACGGCAAGGAGACGGTCGCCACCGTCTCGGCCTTCGACCTCGGCGGGGCGCTGCTCGTGCTCGGCCTGGGGCTGGTGCTGGCCTCGGGCCTGCCGTCCCTGATCGGCATCGTGTTCTACAGCGTGATCACCGAGAAGGGCGTGCTGTACGCGATCCAGACCGTGATCCGCTACGTGATCGGCGTGCTGGCCGTGATGGTCTCGCTGCAGATGCTCGGCTTCGGCTGGTCGAAGCTGCAGTGGATGGCCGCCGGCCTCTCGGTCGGCGTCGGCTTCGGGCTGCAGGCGATCTTCGCCAACTTCTTCTCGGGCCTGATCATGCTGTTCGAGCGCCCGGTGCGCATCGGCGACGTCATCACGCTCGGGGAGTACAGCGGCACCATCCAGCGCATCCGCATGCGCGCCACCACGCTCACCGATTTCGACAACCGCGAGATCATCGTGCCGAACCAGATGTTCGTGACCGAACGGCTGATCAACTGGACGCTCACCGACTCGGTGGTCCGCCTGAGTTTCGACGTGGGCATCTCCTACGACGCCGACCCGCGCGTCGCGCGCGAGACGATCCTCGAGCTCATGCGGGCCGATCAGCGCATCCTGTCCGAGCCGCCGCCGAACGTGGTGTTCGTGGAGTTCGGCGCGAGCTCGCTGAACCTGCGCTGCTACGCGCACGTGAAGGACATCTCGGTGCGCATGCAGGTGCAGAACGACCTGCACATGCGCATCAACGAGGTGTTCCGCGAGCGGGGCATCGAGATCGCCTACCCGCAGATGGACCTGCACGTGCGCACGATGGACGGCGTGCCGACATTCAGGGCCTGAGCGCGGCGCCGGCGGCGGCGCGCTCCCCGCGCCGCGACGGAGGGTACAATGGACTGCCCGCAGCCGCACGGACCGACGTGACATGAGCGACGAAGCAGCCCCGCACGCCGGGCAGGCGCCCGAGGCGCCGCCGGCCACCCCCGCGCCCCCGGCCGCCGCGAGCGCGGAGCAGGGCCGCGTATTCCGCTGGTTCTTCTTCGGCGTGTTCGCCTTCCTGATCTGGCAGCTGCTGCTGATCCTGTCGCTGTTCGCCGACGCGATCATCTGGGCGTCCTCGCTCGCGCTGGTCTGCTACCCCGTGCACAAGCTCCTGCAGCGGGCGTTGCCGGCGCGCGAAGGGCTCGCCGCCGCGCTGAGCACGCTCGCGGTGCTGCTGCTGGTGCTGGTGCCGACGCTGTTCGTGCTCGGGGTGGTCGTGCAGCAGTCGGCGGAGCTGTACCCGACGGTGCGCGGCTGGATCGCCGCGTTCCAGACCTCGGACAGCGCCTTGCCTGACCGGCTGCTGCCGGCATTCCTGCAGGAGTACTGGGACCGCGTGAGCGACTTCGCGGGGCACAGCGCCGTGTTCGCGCAGTTCGACCTGCAGGAGTTCATGCTCGGCAACATCAATGCCGCCAGCGCGAAGATCGCCAACTTCGGCGCCGTGATGGCGCGCAACATCCTGATCGCGAACCTGAACCTGCTGCTGATCCTGGTGCTGCTGTTCTTCTGCTTCCGCGACGGCGAGCGTTTCCTGCACTGGCTGTTCGACACGGTGCCGATGCCGGTGGCGCACGCGCAGTCGATTGCGCTGCGCATCTACGAGACGGTGACGGCGGTGATCCGCGGCGCACTGCTGACCGCGGCCTTCCAGGGCATGCTCGCGACGATCGGCTACCTGATCGCGGGCGTGCCGCTCGCGGTGTTCTTCGGCGTCGTGACGGGCTTTGCCGCGATGATCCCGGTGGTCGGCGCGGGGCTGGTGTGGGCGCCCATCGGCGTGTTCATCTTCATGAAGTCGCCGGGCTGGGGCATCTTCGTGTTCGCCTGGGGCTTCTTCCTCGTCAGCCTGGTCGACAACGTGCTGAAGCCGGTGCTGATCGGCAGCCAGGCGCGGATGCCGATACTGCTGATCTTCTGCGGCATCATCGGCGGCGCGAACGTCTACGGGGTGACCGGGCTGATCATCGGGCCGATCGTGATCGCGAGCCTGCTGGCCTTCGTCACGCTCTACCGCGATCACTACTCACCGGCGTAGGACTGCCATGAACCGGAAAGGAAAGAAGACCGTCTTCGTCACCGGCGCCACCGGCTCCATGGGCGGCGCCACGCTGAAGGAACTGATGGCGCGGCGTGACCGCTTCGACATCGTGACGCTCGCGCGCCCGTCGGCGAAGAACAGGAAGCTGCTCGCGCCCTGCGCCGGGCAGCCCGGGGTGCGCATCGAGTGGGGCGATCTCACGAATTACGGGGACGTCGAGCGCTGCGTGCGCGGCGCCGACGTCGTGCTGCACGCGGCCGCGATGATCTCGCCCGAGGCGGATCGTCGCCCCGAGCAGGCCTGGGAGGTCAACGTCGGCTCGGCCGCGAACATCGTGAAGGCGATCAAGGCGCAGCCGGATCCCGACGCGATCCGTCTGGTGAGCGTCGGCACGGTGGCCGCGACCGGCGACCGCCTCGCGCCCATCCACTGGGGGCGCACCGGCGATCCGCTGAAGCCCTCGGTGTTCGACATGTACGCGTGCTCGAAGATCGCCGCGGAGCGCATCGTGGCCGAGTCGGGGCTCAGGTACTGGGCGTCGCTGCGCCAGACGTTCATCGTGATCCCGGACGCGCTGTCGCTGATGGACCCGATCATGTTCCACCAGCCGCTCGAGACCTGCATCGAGTTCTGCACGGTGGGCGATTCCGGGCGGCTGCTGGCCAACGCCTGCGAGGACGGCGTGCCCGGGGAGTTCTGGCGCCGCTTCTACAACATCGGCGGCGGCGAGCGCTGCCGCGTCACCTACCTGCACTTCCTCGAGCGTGCCTTCGCGCTGCTCGGGCTCGGGCGTCCCGAGCGCGTCATGGAGCGCAACTGGTTCGCCACGCGCAACTTCCACTGCCAGTGGTACGAGGACTCGGACGTGCTGGAGAGCCTGCTGCACTTCCGCGCGGAAGGGCTCGAGGAAGCGCTTGCAGCGATCGCGGCGAACCTCCCGGCGTGGCAGCGCGCCGGCGCGCGCCTGGCGCCGTCGTGGCTGGTCAGGAAGCTCGTCATGCAGCCGCTCGCGTGCCGGCACCCCGACTCGACGATGCACTGGCTCAGGCACGGCAACGCCGAGCGCGTCTCGGCGTTCTTCGGCAGTCGCGAGAGCTGGGAGGCGATCCCCGGCTGGGGCGTGGACATGCCCGCCGACCCCGGTCCGCTGCCGCGCCGGCGCCTCGACCACGGCTACGACGAGAGCAAGCCCGCAGACGAGCTCGATCTCGCCGACATGCAGCGCGCCGCCGCATTCCGCGGCGGCTCCTGCGAGTCGCCGTCGATGCGCCGCGGCGACCTGTTCACGCCGCTCGGCTGGCGCTGCGCCTTCGGGCACGCCTTCGACGCAACGCCCAACCTGGTGCTGAAAGGGGGTCACTGGTGCCCCGAGTGCGCGCCGCCGGGCTGGAACTACGCCGAGCAGGCGCGCGGCAGCCCCTTCTTCGCGCAGGTCTGGTACCCGAACCACGGCCCCGACGAGGACGACGTCTACCCGCGCGACTGCGTGCGCGACATCGCCCTGTCCTAGGAGCGCGCGATGCGCGCGCCCGCCGCACGGCGGGTGGGCGGGAGGGGCGCGAGCAGCACGAACCCCCCGGGCATCAGGCTGGTGGCCAGCATCACCTCGTTGATGTCGCGGTGCGCTTGCCACGCCGCGGTTTCGCGGTGTGCGCGATCGAGCCAGGCGCTCTCGATGCGTGCCGCGAGAGGCGCGTGCCGCGCGAGCGCCGCGACGGTCTCGCGCCGGCGCGCGTCGCCGCCGGGGCACCGTTGCGCCATCAGCGCGACGGCGTGCAGCCCGATCGCGAGGCCGAGCTCGCGGAAGGCCAGGCGGTGCTCGGGAGGAGCCTGCAGCGGGGCCGCCGCGGCGTAG
>CAYXJM010000135.1:1974-6907 GCA_964465455.1 uncultured Klebsiella sp. | reverse complement strand
AACGACTGGCTGATCGAGCTGGCGCGCGGCGACGCGGCGAAGCTCGGCTACGAGCTGGTGGCGCAACGCGAGGCGAACATCCGCGACGGCGCGAACGCCTACCGCAGCCTGCTCGAGAATATACGCGCCCCGGAGGAGGCGATCTGGCTGCTGCAGGCTTCGCCGTTCCTCGACGAGAACTCGGTGCTGCAGATGGTGCTGCGTGCCGCCTGGGACCACAACCTGGTGGTGTTCTCCAGCAATCCCTCGCACGTGCCGAAAGGCGCGCTGTTCGCGCTTTTCCCCGACAACAACGCCATGGGCCGTCACTTCGCGCAGCAGTTGCGCAAGCCCTCTCCCGCCACGCCGAGACTGCTGCCGCTCGAGCAGCTGGACACCGCGATCAACATCCGCACCGCCGATCACCTCGGCCTGGGGTTGAACGCCGGCGACGCCCGTTTCGACATGGTCTTTCCGAACCGCTAGGTTCCGGACCGGAGCAACCGCCCATGCAAAGAACAGGAAAAGTGATCCGCTCGATGAGCCTCCAGCAGCTCATCGGCATCAGCTTTACCGCGTGCGTGCTGCTGCTCGCCGTCGCCTCGAGCCTGGTGATCTCGATGCAGTCGGGCGAAACGGTGCAGCGCCGCCTGCAGGACGAGGGCATGCGGCTCGTCGAATCGCTGGCGCAGCAGAGCACGCTCGCGCTGCTCTACGAAGACGCGGGCTCGGCGGCGGAAGTGGTGAAGAGTTTCCTGAACTTCCCCGACGTCTACGGCATCGAGCTGCTGAACGCCGACGGCAAGCGGCTCTACGCCAGCGAGTCGCTGCGCGAGACGCGCTCCTCCGCGATCGCCGTGCCGCAGCACCCGGCCCTGGTCGCGCAGGACAGCAGGGACTGGACCTTCGCGGCGCCGGTGTTCTCCGGGTCGACCGCCGGCGATTCGCCGTTCGGCGCCACCGAGGCCGACACGCCGGAGATGATCGGCAGCGTGCGACTGGTGATGTCGCGCCAGACGCTGTCGAGCATGCAGGGCGAGATCGTGCGCGCGAGCCTCACCGTGGCCGTGGTGCTGTCGGCCGTGCTGCTGCTGGTGCTGTTCGGCATCACCTCGCGCCTCACGGTGCCGATGCGCAATCTCTCCGAGATCATGCGCCGCGCCCAGGAAGGCGAGAAGGACGCCCGCGCCGCGCTGGAAGGAACGCGCGAGATCGTGCACATGCAACAGGCCTTCAACACGATGATGGAGGTGCTGCGCAGTCGCGAGGAGACGATCGCCGACGCGCGCGACCAGGCGCTCGCGCAGGAACGCGCCGCGCAGCAGGCGCGCGACGAGGCGCTCGAGCAGGAGCGGCTCGCGCAGGAAGCGCGCGACCAGGCCATCGAGCAGGGCAAGGCGCTCAAGATCGCGCGCGACCAGGCGCTGGAATCGGCGCGCGCCAAGGGCGAGTTCGCGGCCACCGTGAGCCACGAGCTGCGCACGCCGCTGAACGGCGTGATCGGCATGCTGGACCTGATCGCGGACATGGACCTCAGCAACAAGCAGCTCGACTACGTGCAGACCGCGCGCAGCTCCGCCGACATGCTGCTGAACCTGATCAACGACATCCTCGCCTTCTCCAAGATCGACGCCGGCAAGACCACGCTGGAAGTCGTCGAGTTCGACCTGCGCGACAAGCTGGAGGAGGCCCTCGCGCTGGTGACCCCGCAGGCGCAGAACAAGGACCTGGAGCTCGCCTACGTCGTCGACGCGAACATCCCGTCGAGCGTGCTCGGCGACGTGCACCACCTCGGGCAGGTGCTGCTGAACCTGCTGGGCAACGCGATCAAGTTCACCGAAACCGGCTCGATCGGCGCGACGGTGTCGCTGGTCGAGGAAGACGGCGTGCACCTCAGGCTGCGCTTCGAGGTCACCGACACGGGCGTGGGCATCGACCCCGCGGTGCAGAAGCAGATCTTCGAGGCCTTCTCGCAGGCCGACAGCTCCACCACCCGCCGTTACGGCGGCACGGGGCTGGGGCTGGCGATCTGCCGCGAACTGGTGCGGCTGATGGGCGGGGAGATCGCGGTGGACAGCGTCCCCGGCCGCGGCAGCCGGTTCCACTTCGAACTGCCGTTCATCCGCTCGCGCCAGGGCAGCGGGCAGCCGCGCGCGCTGCTGCCGCTGGCGCGCGAGGCCAGCGTGCTGCTCTGCGACGACAACGCGCTGGTGCAGCGCTCGATGGCCACCATGCTGGCCGGCGAGCGCGTGCAGCTCACGACGGTGGACTCGATCGCCGCCGCGACCGCGGCGCTCGCGGGCGCCCCGGTTCGCTTCGACGTCGCGATCATCGACGAGCGCCTGGTCGATCCGGCCGCCCAGTCCTTCATCGACGCGCTCGGGCGCGGCGCGCAGAACGTGGTGCGCCTCGGCGTGCGCCCGCGCGCCGACGGCTACTGGCTCCCGCGGCTGCCGATCGCGCAGGCGCTCGGCAAGCCGCTGCGCCGCTCGACGCTGCTCGACTGCCTGCGCGCGCTGCTCGTCAACCAGGCGCCGGCGCCGCGTCTCGTGCCGCGCGCCGAAGGCGCCCGGGCGCGCGACAGCTTCCGCAACAGCCGCGTTCTCGTGGTCGAGGACAACCGCGCCAACCAGGAAGTCGCGATCGGCATGCTGCAGCGCCTCGGCTGCGAAGTCACCATCGCCCACGACGGCGTCGAGGCGCTCGAGCGCCTCGCGGAGAAGGACTACGAGCTGGTGCTGATGGACTGCCACATGCCGCGCATGGACGGCTTCGAGGCCACGCGCCGCATCCGCACCATGAACGCGCCGTACAGCAACGTGACCATCGTGGCGATGACGGCGAACGTGCAGAAGAGCGCGATGGACCAGTGCCACGCGGTGGGCATGAACGACTACCTCTCGAAGCCGATCAAGCTCGGCGTGCTGCGCGACATGCTGAACCGCTGGCTCGCCGCCGACGAGGAATCGCCGCTCGCGGACGACGGCGTCGCGGCCCGCGCGGGCATCGCCAACGTGGTGATCGACAAGGCCTACCTCGCGGAGCTGCGCGAGCAGATCGGTCCCGCCGTCGAGCGCGTGACCGCCGCCTTCCTCGAGGACCTCCCCGGCTACATCGCGCAGCTGCGCGAGGCCAGCAGCGCGCAGGACATGACCGAGATCGTTCGCCTCGCCCACACGCTGAAGGGCGCGGCGACCAACACCGGCGCCAGCCGCCTGGCGCACAAGGCGCAGCAGCTCGAGCACGAGGCGCGCAGCGGCACGCGCAGCTCCTGCGAGAACCTGGTCTCGGCGCTGGTCTACGAATCGAACCTGGTGCGCCACGTGCTCGAGGGCGGCAGCTCGCGCGGCGACGAGAGCGCGCCAGTGCCGGTCGAGCGACGCCGTCAGCAGGAGCGCCACTTCCGCATCCTCGTGGTCGACGACGACCGCGGCGCGCGCTTCGCGCTGCGCGAGACGCTGCTCGGCGAGGGCTACGAGGTGATCGACGCGTCCAACGGCCAGCAGGCCGTGCAGATCTGCCGCCAGCAGGCGCCGGACCTCGTGATCCTCGACGGCGTGATGCCGGTGATGGACGGCTTCCAGTCCTGCGAGGTGATCCGCGGCCTGCCCGAGTGCGCCACGATCCCGATCCTGCTGGTCACCGGGCTGAACGACGATGCCTCGGTCGACAAGGCGTTCAGCGTCGGCGCGACCGACTACATCAGCAAGCCGATCAACTACGCGGTGCTGCGCCGGCGCATCGACCACATGCTGCAGGTCCACAGCGCCGAGAAGCGCGTGCACCAGCTCGCCTACATCGACTCGCTCACCGGCCGGCCGAACCGCACCAAGCTCAACGAGCACATGGAGGCGCTGTTCTCCGACACCTCGCGCAAGGACAAGCAGTTCGCGCTGCTGTTCCTCGACCTCGACAACTTCAAGCTGGTCAACGACACGCTGGGCCACGAGGCCGGCGACCTGCTGCTGAAGTACGTCTCCGAGCGCCTCACCGGCTGCGTGCGCAAGGGCGACCTGGTGGCGCGCTTCGGCGGCGACGAGTTCTGCATCGTGCTGGATGGCGTGCGCTCCTACGAGATGGTGCGCAGCATCGCCGAGAAGATCCACGACCACCTGAAGCGCCCGTTCGTGTTCCTCGGCCGCGAGATGCTGCTGAGCACCAGCATCGGCATTGCGGTCTATCCCGAGCACGGCCAGGACGCCGTGTCGCTGCTGAAGGCGGCCGACATGGCGATGTACGACGCCAAGAAATCGCAGAAGGGCTTCGGCTTCTACGAGTCCCACCTGGAGTCGGACAACCTGCAGCGCCTGGAGCTGGAGAACGACCTGCGCAACGCCATCGTGCGCGACGAGCTGCTGCTCTACTACCAGCCGCAGGAAGACCTGCAGACCGGCCAGATCTGCGGGCTCGAGGCGCTGATCCGCTGGCAGCATCCGCGACGCGGCCTCGTGAGCCCGGCGGAGTTCATCCATCTCGCCGAGGAAACCGGGCTGATCAACGACATCGGGCACTGGGTGCTGTGCACGATCTGCGACCAGATCAACGCCTGGCTGGACGGCGGCTTCGCGCCCCCGCGCATCGCGATCAACCTCTCGGCGCGCCAGCTCGCCAATCCGAACCTCGCGACGACGTTCCGCGAGGTCATCAGCGACGCGCGACTGCCCGCGGACCTGATCGAGTTCGAGATCACCGAGAGCACGATCATGGAGCGCCCGGACGAGATGATCGACATGCTGAAGGCCCTGAAGGCGATGGGCACGCGGCTCGCGATCGACGACTTCGGCACCGGCTACTCGTCGCTCAGCTACCTGAAGCGCTTCCCGCTCGACTACATCAAGATCGACCGCGCCTTCATCTCGGACGTGATGAGCAACCGCATCGACGCCGACATCGTGCGCACGATCATCGCGCTGGCGCAGGCGCTCGAAGTGAAGGTGATCGCCGAGGGCGTGGA
>CAYXJM010000135.1:0-1874 GCA_964465455.1 uncultured Klebsiella sp. | reverse complement strand
TCCTCCTGCCCGGTCGCGACCTTCACCACCATCGGCGTCTTCACGCCGTCGGGGTGCACCGAATTGCAGCGCACGTTGTTCTTCTTCTGGCGGCAGTGCACCGCCACGGACTTGGTGAGACCGCTCACGCCGGCCTTGCTGGCGCTGTAGGCCGCGGCGAAGGACTGGCCGAGCATCGCCGCGATCGAGGAGATGTTGACGATCGAGCCGCCACCCGCGCGCTCGATGGCCGGCAGCGCGTGCTTGCAGCCGAGGAACGGGCCGTCGAGGTTCACCGCGTGCACGCGCCGCCAGTCGGCGTACGAGGCCTGGTCCACGCTGCCGAGCAGGATCAGCCCGGCGTTGTTGACCAGCACGTCGAGGCGCCCGAATCGCTCCTCGGCCGTCGCCACCACGCGGATCCAGTCCTCCTCGCTGCTGACGTCGTGCGTGAGGAACAGCGCGTCGCTGCCGAGCGACGCCGCGAACTCCTGCCCGCCGCGGTCGCTCACGTCGGTCAGTACGAGCTTCGCGCCCTCGCGCGCGAACAGGGTCGCGTCGCAGCGGCCGATGCCGCCCAGCGCCCCGGTGATGATGGCGACCTTGCCTTCGAGCCTGCCCATGCCGCGTTTCCCCCTGTGATCGGCGCCGCGCTTCCGGTCATCGGCGGCGGCGAGCGCATTAGGCCACTGTCGCGGCGTCGACACAATGGCGCTCCCGCTCGCCGGCGCATGGCACAGCCGCTCGGCGCCGGATTACACTACGGCCATGGCTTACGACGGCACCGCGGCGGAATACGATGCGCTGATCGGCGCGCTCTACCAGGGCGTGCTGGACCCGACGCCGTGGCAGGGCTTCCTGCCGCGCCTGCTCGACGCGCTCGACGCGATGGTGGTGTCGCTCACGCTGCGCCCGCCGAGCGCCGGCGACGCGGGGCTGATCCTCAACTACCTGCGCCCCTACACGACGGCGGACGGCCACAGCTTCGGCAAGGCCGACCCGCGCGACTGGCCCTCCACGGCCTACCGCGAGCAGTTCTTCGCGCTCGACCCCTTCATCGACCTGCCGCCGCTCACGGTGGTCAGCCTGCAGCAGCTGATGCCGCTCGAGGAGCTGCGCGAATCGGAGTACTACCGCCAGTTCCTCGAGCCGGCGGGGATTCTCTACATCCTCGGGGCGGACGCGCGCGAGCCGCGCGGCATGGAGGCGCGGTTGCGCGTCTCGCGCGGACCCGACGACGCCCCGTTCGGCCGCGCGGAGCAGCGCCTGCTCGAGCGGCTGCTGCCGCATCTCGCGCGCGCGCTGGAGATCAACGCGCGGCTCGCACGCACCGAATCCGAGCGTGCGCTCTACGCCGGCGCGGTGGACCAGCTCGCGGTCGGCACGATCATCCTCGACGGCCACGCGCGCGTGCTGAACAGCAACCGCGTGGCTGGCGAGCTGCTGGCGCTCGGCGACGGCATGCGCGTCGCCGACGACGAGTTGCGCTTCACGGACCCGGCGGTCGGCAGGCAGCTGCAGCAGGTGGTCGCGAAGGTGCTGGACGCGCACGTCCGCGGCGCGCCGGCGGTGGTCGAGGCGCTGCGCGTGCGCCGCCCCTCGGGCCGCGGGGACTTCGGGCTGGTGATCCGCCCGGTGCCGCGCTCGGCCTGGTCCGAGGGGCAGTCGAGCCCCACGGTCGCGGTGTTCGTGAGCGCTCCCGAGGTGCAGTCGCAGACCTCGGAGCAGGTGATCAAGCAACTGTTCGATTTCACGCCCGCCGAGTCGCGCCTGGCGCTGCGCCTGGCGGGCGGCCTGTCGCTGGCCGAGGCCTGCGAGGAACTCTGCATCTCGCCGCACACCGCGCGCGCGCAGCTGAAGACGATCTTCGCGAAATCCGGCGTCACCCGGCAGGC
>CAYXJM010000134.1:0-6928 GCA_964465455.1 uncultured Klebsiella sp. | reverse complement strand
CCGGCGGACGCCGCCGGCAGCGAGAGCGCGAGCTGCGCATTGACCAGCCCGCCGTAGGGCGAGAGGTCGGCGAGCGCCTCTCCCCACGCGCCGCCGAGCAGCGCCGAGCTCTGCAGCGCGCCGGCCAGCGCGCCGACGTCGAGATACTCCGCGCCCACGCGCAGGCGCCGGGAGCCCCCGTCGCGCTCGACGTCGGCACGCACGCGCTCGAGCTCGAGCGGCTGCCCGAACCACTGGCAGCGCAGCTCGTCGAGCCACAGCGTGCCGCGGCTTCCCGCCCACTCCGCGCTGAAGCGCACGTCGATGTCCCCGATCGGCTGCAACTGCGCGCGCTCGGGCCAGAACGCCCGCGGATCGAGCTCGGGCGCCCGCACGGCGCCGCTGAGGCCGATGACGCCTTCCTCCGACAGCCGCGCCCACAGTTCGCCGCTCAGCGCCGCGTCGGGCATGCGCACGTCCGGCGGCAGCAGCGGCTGCAGCCGCTTCAGGCGCGCGTTCTCCAGCCTCAGGTAGGCGACGGCGGAGAACTCCTCGCGCCGGCGCGGGTCGCCATGGGACTCCAGCAGCAGGCTGAACTCCCCGCCCGGGGACTCGTCGCGCGCCGTGACGCGCAGGCGGCGGAAGCGGCGGTAGTTCTCCATCGCGAGTTCCGCGCCCTCGGTCTCCACGCGCCCGCCCTCGCGACCGCGCAACACGAGCCGCGTGCGCCGCAGGTCGATCTCCTCGATGGCGAGGAAGAAGTCGACGATCGCCTCGGGATTGGAAGGCGTGCGGCCGCCGCTCGCGCCGGCGATGTGCCAGCGGCCGTCGGCGTCCTCGACGAAGCCGAGCTGCACGTCCTCGGCGACGATGCGTCGCAGCCGCGGCGCCAGGCTGAACAGCGAGCGCAGCATGTCGATGCGCAGCTCCGAGCGGCTCGACGAGAGGATCGTCACCTCCGGCTCGTCGCGCGCGAACAGGCGCAGGCCCCGCAGGTGCAGCGTGGGCGCGAGGCCGGTCCATTCCGCGTCGAGCGCCGCCACCTCCACGCCGAAGGGCAGCTCGCCGGCGACGCGCGCGAGCAGCTCGTCCTTGTGCGCGCCGAGATACGGGAAATAATACTGCCCGACGGTCACCAGCGTGGCGCACAGCACCAGCACGACAGCGGCCAGGTACCAGCACCAGCGCAGCAGCCGGCCCAGCGCGCGCCGCATCACCGCGGCACCCCGGCCGCGGCGCCCGTCTCAGAGCAGCACGACGTCATATTGCTCCTGGGTGTACAGGGTCTCGACCTGGAAGCGGATGGTCTTGCCGATGAACTCCTCGAGGTCCGCGACGTTGCCCGATTCCTCGTCCAGCAGCCGGTCCACCACCGACTGCGCGGCGAGCACCAGCAGCGTGTCGTTCTCGTAGCTGCGCGCCTCGCGCAGGATCTCGCGGAAGATCTCGTAGCACACGGTCTCGGCCGACTTCACGGTGCCGCGGCCCTGGCAGGTCGAGCAGGTCTCGCACAACGTGCGCTCGAGGCTCTCGCGCGTGCGCTTGCGCGTCATCTGCACGAGACCGAGCTCGGAGACCGTGCTGATCGAGGTGCGCGCGTGGTCGCGTTCGAGCGCCCGCTCGAGGGTGCGCAGCACCTGGCGCCGGTGCTCGGGATCCTGCATGTCGATGAAGTCGATGATGATGATGCCGCCGAGGTTGCGCACGCGCAGCTGGCGCGCGAGCGCGGTCGCCGCCTCGAGGTTGGTCTTGAAGATCGTCTCCTCGAGGTTGCGGCTGCCGACGAAGGCGCCGGTATTGACGTCGATCGTGGTCATCGCCTCGGTCTGGTCCACGATCAGGTAGCCGCCCGACTTCAGCTGCACCCGCCGGCCGAGCGCCTTCTCGATCTCGTCCTCGACGCTGTAGAGGTCGAAGATCGGGCGGTCGCCCTGGTACAGCTCCAGCCGCTCGACGGCCTCCGGCACGAACTGCTGCGCGAACTCGCGCAGCCGCTCGAAGTTCTCCGTCGAGTCGATCCGGATCTTCTCGAGGTCGGGTCGCACGAGGTCGCGCAGCGTGCGCATCGTGAGCGGCAGGTCCTCGTGCACCAGGGCCGGCGCGCTGGCGCGCGCGATGCGCTCGCGCAGCGACCCCCACAGCCGCACCAGGAAGCGCATGTCGCTCTCGACGCCCTCGAAGCCGACGCCCTCGGCGGCGGTGCGCACGATGAAGCCCCCGGGAACCTGGCCGCCTTCGCCCTCCGCCATCGCGCGCTCGACCAGCGCGCGCAGGCGCTCGCGCTCCCCCTCGTCCTCGATGCGCTGCGAGATGCCGATGTGACGCGTGTAGGGCATGAACACCAGGTAACGCGAGGAAACCGACAGGTGCGTGGTGAGCCGCGCCCCCTTGCTCCCCAGCGGATCCTTCACCACCTGCACCACCACCGACTGGCCCTCGCACACCAGGTCGCGGATGTCGCGCGTCTCGTCGCTGCGCACCTCGACGCCGTTCGAGTCCAGCGTGACCAGATCGCTCGCGTGCAGGAAACTCGCGCGCTCGAGGCCGATGTCGACGAAGGCGGCCTGCATGCCCGGCAGCACGCGCATCACGCGACCGAGGTAGATGTTGCCGACCAGCCCCTTGTGGCTGCTGCGCTCGACGTAGATCTCCTGCAGCACGCCGCTCTCGACGACCGCGACGCGGGTCTGCACCGGCGTGGAATTGATCAGGATCTCTTCACTCATGGTCGGGTGCATCCTGTAGCCGGCCGCTGACACCGGAATCCTGCAGCAAGCGCGCCGTCTCGAAAAGGGGCAGGCCGACGACGCCGGAATAACTGCCCTCGATGCGCTCCACGAAGGCCGCGGCCAGCCCCTGGATCGCGTAGCCGCCCGCCTTGTCGCGGGGTTCGCCGGTGTCCCAGTAGCGCCGCATCTCCGCGTCCGTGATCGGCCGGAACAGCACGCTGGTCGCGCTGAGCGCGGTGTCGAGGCGCCCCGCGTGCAGCAGCGCCACGCCGGTCAGCACCCGGTGCTCGCGCCCCGACAGCAGCGAGAGCATCGCGACGGCCTCATCGCGCGTGGCAGGCTTGCCGAGCAAACGGCCGTCGATGGTGACGGCGGTGTCGGCGCCGAGCACGGGGCGCGGATCGGAGAGCTCCAGCAGGCGCGCACCCGCGGCCGCCTTCTGCGCCGCCAGCCGCTGCACCAGCCCGGCGGCGGTCTCGCCCGGGCGCGGCGTCTCGTCGATGTCCACCTGCAGCGCGGCAAAGCGGTAGCCGAGCTGCGTCAGCAGTTCACGGCGCCGCGGCGAAGCCGAGGCGAGATAGAAATCGGGGGCTGGCGTCGGCATGGCTCCTTGCGTCGGCCCGCGGCGCGGGCTCAGGGCGACGACCTCCAGTTGGCGAGGGAACGGTCGCGGGGCGCACCGGGGGCGAACAGCGGCCAGCAGAAGGCGCTGGTGAGGCTGCCCATCAGGAAGATCAGGCTCGCGGTGGCGTGCCCGGTCAGGTTCTGCACCCAGTGACAGAGGATCTGGTCCGCTGCGCACAGCGCGAGCACCAGCAGCATCTGCTGCAGCAGGCTGTAATGCAGCATCCTGCGCCGCAGCAGGATCGCCGCGTAGGCCACGACCGACAGCGCGAGCGCGTGGCGCCCCAGCACGCCGCCCTCGAGCCCGTCCATGGCCAGCCCCAGCAGCCAGGCCGAGCCGATCCCGAAGCCGTGCGACACGCGCATGATCCAGAAGATCACCACCAGCGCCAGCCAGTCCGGGCGCGCCGGCTGCAGCCACAGCGGCAAGGGGTACAGCGAGGCGAGCAGCGCAGCCAGCGCGCTCAGCGCCACCGCGAAGGGTGGCGGGGCACCCTGTTCGTCGGCCCTCACCGCGGGCCTTCCTCGCCGCGAACCGGCGGCGCATCGGCGGGCGGGCCGTCGGGCGGCGGGGCCCCGCCGGGTGCGGACGGGGAAGCCGCGGCCTCCCCGCCTGCGTCGCCCGCGGTGACGACCAGCACGTGGCGGCTGCGGTCGAGCTGTGCGCTCGGCCGCGCCACGACCACGGCGAAGGGCTTGCCGGGATCGTTGGTCACCGACTCGACCACGCCGACCGGATAGCCGCCGGGGAAGCGCTGCCCGAGGCCGGAGGTGACCAGCAGATCGCCGGGGCGAACGTCCATGGTGGAGGCGACGTGGTTGACGTCGAGCACGTCGATGCGTCCCTCGCCCTCGACGATCACGCGGGCGCCGTTGCGCACCACCTGCGCCGGCAGCGCATGCATCGAATCGGTGACCAGCAGCACGCGGCTGCTGAAGCGGCTGACCTCGATGATCTGCCCGAACAGGCCGTAGGCATCGATCACCGCCTGTCCCGGCGCGAGCCCGTGGGCGGCGCCCTTGTCGATCACCACGGTCTGGCTGGACACGTCGGGCGAGACGCCGATGATCTCGGCGACCAGCACACGCTCGTCGAGCAGCGCGGTGGAGTTCAGCAGCTCGCGCAGGCGCACGTTCTCGGCCGCGAGCGAGGCGAGACGCTGGGTGCGGGCACGCAGCACCAGCGCCTCGGCGCGCAGCACGCGGTTCTCCTCGATCAGGGCGTCGCGGGAAACGGACACTTCCCGCAGCCAGTCGAACAGGCGCCCGGGCAGCGTGGTCATCCAGTAGACGGGGACGGCGGCATCGGCGAACGCGACGCGCAGCGGCGCCAGCAGGCCGAGGCGCCAGTCCGCCAGCATCAGCAGCACGGACGCGACCACCAGCGCCGCGACACGCGCGCTTACCGACGGTCCGCTGCGGAATATGGGCTTGATCGCGTTTCTCCCCGTCGCCAGCTGCCATGCCCGGACCGGGCCCGCTCGGGCCGGCCGCCGGACCTCGTCACGCCGCGCGGCTCACTCCGACGACAGCAGCTCCAGGCGGTGACGATCCATCATCTCGAGCGCCTTGCCGCCGCCGCGCGCGACACAGGTCAGCGGATCGTCGGCGACCACCACCGGCAGGCCGGTCTCGCGCGCGATCAGGCGATCGATGTCGCGCAGCAGCGCGCCGCCGCCGGTCAGCACGATGCCGCTCTCGGCGATGTCCGAGGCGAGTTCCGGCGGCGACTGCTCGAGCGCGCCCTTGACGGCCTGCACGATGATGTTCAGCGGCTCCTGCAACGCCTCGAGGATCTCGTCGCTGGTCAGCGTGAAGGAGCGCGGCACGCCCTCGGCGAGGTTGCGCCCGCGCACGTCGATCTCGCGCAGCTCGCCCCCGGGCATGGCGCAGCCGATCTCTTCCTTGATGCGCTCGGCCGTCGCGTCGCCGATCAGGCTGCCGAAGGTGCGCCGCACGTAGGTCACGATGGCCTCGTCGAAGCGGTCACCGCCGATGCGCACCGAGTCGGAATAGACCACGCCGTTCAGCGACAGGATCGCGATCTCCGTGGTGCCGCCGCCGATGTCGACGACCATCGAGCCGCTGGCCTCCTCGACCGAGAGCCCGGCGCCGATCGCCGCGGCCATCGGCTCCTCGATCAGGCGCACGTCGCGCGCGCCGGCGCCGTAGGCCGACTCGCGTATCGCGCGGCGCTCGACCTGCGTCGACTTGCACGGCACGCAGACCAGAACGCGCGGGCTCGGCCGGATGAAGCTGTGCTGGTGCGCCTTCGCGATGAAGTGCTGCAGCATCTTCTCGGTGACCTGGAAGTCGGCGATGACGCCGTCCTTCAGCGGGCGGATCGCCGTGATGTTGCCCGGGGTGCGGCCCAGCATGCGCTTGGCGTCGGCCCCCACCGCCTCGATGGTCTTCTGGCCGTTGTGCACGCGGATCGCGACCACCGAGGGCTCGTCCAGCACGATGCCCTGGTCACGCACGTAGATCAGCGTGTTGGCGGTGCCCAGATCGATCGACAGGTCGTTGGAGAAAAGGCCGCGGATTCTCTTGAACATACTGCTTGTCTAAACCTCGGATGGTGCAGCGCCCCCCGCCCGCCGGCGGAGCTGCCGGGCCGCGGCCCGCCGCGCGGTGGCGCACGCGACCCGGCGCAGCGGACGAGCCGAACCCGTCGGGCCGGCTTTCAAACCGGTCAATCTAACAACCGCGCGTATTCTGGGCAAGGCTGGAGTGTGCTAAGTTTACGCCCCCTGACGCCCCGACGGCGAATGAATTTTCAGGGTAATCCACCCGGCAACACGCGCCAGCCGCCAGGGCCGCCCGCCCCGGCTGCCGCCGCATTTGGACGATTGCAGATGTCGATCAGTGAACAGGACCTGGCCCGTGTCGCCGAACTGGCGCGCATCCGCCTCGACGACGCCACGGTGGCCGACGTCACCCGCCGCATCCGGGACATCCTCGCGATGATCGACCAGATGCAGGCCGTGGACACCGACCACGTGCTGCCGATGGCCAACCCGCTCGACGCCACCCAGCGCCTGCGCGACGACGAGGTCACCGAGACCGACCAGCGCGAGCGCTTCCTCGCGATAGCGCCGGCGACCGAGGAAGGCCTGTACCTCGTGCCGCGGGTCATCGAGTAGGAAGCCGGCGCCACGCGCCCCCCAGAACGCCCAGGAAACGCCCCGCATGCACGATCTGTCCCTTCACGCCATCCGCGACGCGCTCGCCCGCCGGGAGTTCTCCGCGGCCGAGATCACCGCGCATTTCCTCGCGCGCATCGAGCGCCTGAACCCGACGCTGAACGCCTACATCACCGTCGACCCCGAGGCGGCGCTGGCCGCGGCGCGGCGCGCCGACGCGCAGCGCGCCCGTGGCGAGGGCGGGCCGCTCTGCGGCGTCCCGATCGCGCACAAGGACATCTTCTGCACCGACGGCATGCGCACCACCTGCGGCTCGCGGATGCTCGACAACTTCGTGCCGCCCTACGATGCGACGGTCGTCGAGCGCCTCGCCGCCGCCGGATGCGTCACGCTCGGCAAGACCAACATGGACGAGTTCGCGATGGGCTCGTCGAACGAGACCAGCTACTACGG
>CAYXJM010000133.1:0-6938 GCA_964465455.1 uncultured Klebsiella sp. | reverse complement strand
CGCGCTGCGCTCGTGCGCCAGAGCGGCGCGGCCAGCCAAGGCGCGAGCGGCGAAACGGACGCGCAGCTCGCGCACCGCATCGACCTCGCGGCCGCCGCATGGAGAGGCGCGGACTGGTCCGGGTGCTGGCCGACGTGCTGGCGCAGCCGCGAGAGCGCGCCGGCGACGGCGACTCAGTGGCTCCGGCTCTCGACGTAGAAATACTCCGGCACCGCGTCGATCAGGACATCGACCTCGCCGGAAAACGACTCGCTGTCCCCGGTGCGCATGAGCGGCACGCCCGCTACCGTCGCTCCGCCGATCTGCACGCCGGTGCGGTCGAAGAGCATGACGCGGATCTCGGGCATGGCCGGCCGCGACTGGTTGTTCTCCACCACGATCCGGTACTCGTAGCCGGTCTTGTCCCCGGAATGGGTCTCGGTGAACAGGATGTTCCGCACGTACCCCTGGTTCAGCGGGATGACCTTGTCGTGCTCCAGCGCCTTCAGGTTGGGCAGCCGCGCCTTGACCAGTGCGTCGAATTCGGCGGTGACGCGCTTGAGCTCGGCGCGCAGCTCGCGCAGCTCGGTATCCTTCTGGCCGATCTCGGCCCGCTGCAGGTTGTTCTCCGAGCTGTACCTCGCAATGGTGCCGAACAGGTAGAGCAGGAGCGAGATCACCGCCACCGCCCCGAGGGCCGTCAGCGCGATCACCGGCAGGAGGCTCCGCGAGGAGCGCCGGCTGCGATGGCGCGAGCCGTGCCGGCGCGACGAAGAACGTCCGCGCGATTCGGCGCCGCTACCGGTCGTGCCGCCTTCCGGCTCGTCGCCACGCACCGTTCTTGCTTCGTTCATTCCAGGCATCCCCTTCACGCGCGCCGGAGCTGTCGCTCCCTGTCCGCAGTTTGCGCGACAGATTTAACCACAATGGGCGTACGCCGCAACGAGGAGGCCGCCGCCAGCGGCGGCGCCGTTCAGTAAACGAGCGATTGCCGCTGGATCTCGTGCTTGCGCCGCATGTACTCCTCGTACTCCTCGTAGGAGCGCCGAGGCTCCTTGCGAAAGTCCTCTTCCAGGGAGTACATCGCGCGGATGTTGGGGATCTCGTAGGCGGCGGCGCCCGCGCCCAGCCCGGCCGCCACGGCCCACGCGGCGCAACCCGTGCACGACGCGCCGACGGCGATCATCAGGCTGGCGACAGTCAACGCTCTCGTAATGTGGCGATGCATGCTCCACCTCCCGTACTGCTGCCTCGTTCCGAGCCGGACCTGCAGGCCACATACTACACCCGGGCCCGCGCACGGCCCATGCGGGCCGCGACTTCGATCGCCGGGCACAAACAGTCCTGTTTTGATGCACAATGCATGTGATTCTCCACAAGGGTAGCCTCATGCACATAATCAGAACGACCCGTGTTCCCATGTTCCACAGATTGCTTCGTGTTTCGCTGCCGCTCGGCGCGGCCCTGGTCGCGCAGGCGAGCGCCGCAGACCCGGTCGTGGACCAGCACCAGCTCGGCACGCAATATTCGCCGCTCACGCAGATCAACCGCGACAACGTCTCCAGGCTGGAACTTGCCTGGGAATTCCACACCGGCGATGTCCCGCCGAAGGAACCAGGCCTGATCGCCCTCGAGGATCATCCGAGCATGATCGAGGGAAACCTGGTGGTGTGCTCGATCAAGCGCCGCCTCACGGCACTCGATCCGGCCACGGGGGAGAAACGCTGGAGCTTCGACCCGAAGGATCCGGAACGGCCGACCAAGAAATGCCGCGGCATCGCCAACTGGGTCGACCGCGAGGCAGCGCCGGGTACTGCATGTAGCTCGCGCATCTTCCTGGGAACCGCGGACTACCGCCTGATCGCCATCGACGCGAAGACCGGAACGCCCTGCCCGGGCTTCGGCGCGAACGGTGAGGTGCGGATGCCGGCCAGCAAACCCGAATTGTGGCCGGGCGAAGTGTCGGCCGCGTCGGACCCGGTAGTGGTCAACGACGTGGTCGTCGTGGGCTCCGCGGTCGCCGACAACCAGCGCGTGGCCTCCCCCAGCGGTCGCGTGCTCGCCTACGATGCGCGCAGCGGCGAAAAGCGGTGGGAGTTCGACCCGGTGCCCCGCAATCCGGACGACCCGGCAATGGCCAGCTGGAAAAAAGGTACGGACGGCATTGGCCAGGCCAACGTGTGGAGCTCGATGGCGGCCGACCAGGCGCTGGATCTCGTCTACCTGCCCACCACGAGCCCGTCGAGCGACTTCTACGGCGCAATCCGTCCCGGCGACAACCACTACACCACCTCGGTCGTCGCGTTGAAGGGCTCCACCGGACAGGTCGTGTGGCACCAGCAGCTGGTGCACCACAACGTGTGGGACTACGACGTCCCGGCGCGCCCGATGCTGATCGACTATCCCCGCAACGGGACGCTGGTGCCAGCCCTGGTGCAGAACACGAAAATGGGCCTGATCTTCGTCTTCGACCGCGCCACCGGAGAGCCGCTGGTGCCCGTCGTCGAGCGTCCGGTCCCGCAATCGGGCGCCGTCGCCGGCGAGGTGTTGTCGCCGACGCAGCCCTTCCCCGAGGGCATGCCCGCGGTGATGCCACAGGGCTTCTCGCCGGACGATGCCTGGGGTTTCACGCCCATCGACAAGTGGCTGTGTCGCAACAAGATCGAAGAGCACGTCTACGGTCCGATCTACACGCCGATCGGCGAGCAGGGAACGATCATGATGCCGGCTGCCGGGGGGGGGCCAAACTGGGGCAGCGGAGGCTACGACCCGGCCAGCCACGTGATGGTGGTACCGAGCAACCGCGTGCCGATGATTGTCAAGCTGGTCCCGGCGGCCGACGCGCCCCCGAGCACGGACCTGAAGCTCGAGGCCCGCGAGGTGATGAACTTCGCCATGCCCGACTCGCCCTACGTGTTTTCCATATCGCCCCTGCTGTCCCCACTCGGTGCGCCCTGCTCGACGCCGCCCTGGGCCGCACTGACGGCGGTCGATATCGTGCAGAAGAAGATCCTCTGGGAAGCCCCGCTCGGCAGTCTCAAGAAGCTGGCGCCCGTGCCCATCGACTGGCACCTCGGCACGCCCGGCGCGGGCGGCCCGCTCGTGACCGCGGGCGGCCTGGTGTTCATCGGCTACTCGCTGGACGACACCTTCCGCGCCTTCGACCTGCACACCGGCGAGATCCTGTGGGAGGCGGATCTGCCGGCCGCCGGCACGGCCGTACCGGTCAGCTACGAGGTGAACGGCGAGCAATACGTGGTGCTGCCCGCCGGAGGGCACAGCATGTACGGCTCCACGATGGGCGACTCCGTGGTGGCGTACAAGCTGAAGCGTTGATGGTCGCAATCGCGCAGGGACGCGCGATTGCACGCGCCCGGGTCGCGGCTCAGCCGGCTGCGATCCGGGCGACGAACACCAGTTCGCTGTCGGGATTGAACGTTTCGAGAAACGGCCGCGCCACGATCGCGCCGTCGATCGCGAGGGAATATGCGGCGATGACGTCATCGCTCAGCGCGGGAAAGCGCTGACGGAGCTCGATCACCAGTTCACGAACACTGCGCGCCTTCACCGTGACGTGTTTCACGCCGCCGGTGTAGCGCTGCAGATCGGTCGAGAAGGTGACACGCGCCATCGTTCACGCCTCACGGCCGGCGGTCTGGTTCGCCTGCAACGTCGCGAATCTCACGCCGCATCGATGGCCGCCAGCAGTTTCGGCGGCGTCAGCGGCAGGTCGAACACGCGCACGCCCGCGGACTGGAAGACCGCCGTCGCCACCGCCGGCATCGGCGGACACAGCGGCACCTCGCCCACCCCGCGCACGCCGAAGGGATGCAGCGGGTTCGGCACCTCGACGATGACCGTGTCGATCATGGGCAGGTCGGAAGCGACCGGAATCCGGTAATCGAGGAATCCGGCGTTGTCGAGCGAACCATCGGCGCGGAACAGGTACTCCTCGTTCAAAGCCCAGCCGATCCCCTGGACCGCACCGCCCTGCATCTGGCCCTCGACGTAGGCCGGGTGCACGGCCTTGCCCGCGTCCTGGATGCAGGTGAAGCGCGTGAGCGTGACCTTGCCCGTTTCCCGGTCGACCTCGGCATCGCAGATGTTCACGGCGAACGCCGGTTGCGCGTTGTGCGCCGTGTGCGAGGCGGAGGCCGTCAGCGGCCCGCCCGTTACGCCGGCCTTGGCGGCGAGTTCGGCCAGCGTGAGCTGCTTGCCGCCCGCCGCCGCATCCGCACCCGACGCGGATTTCTCGATCAGGTCCTCGATGCCGACGCCGGCCGCCAGGACCGCCTTGCCGTCGCGCCACTCGACGTTCTCGGGTTCGACGTTCCACAGCGCGGCGGCGCGCTTCTTCAGCTCCGCCACCAGCGCTTCCGCGGCCATGATCACGGCGCCGCCCGTGGCGAGCGTGGTGCGGCTGCCGCCGGTCATGTCGCAGTACCCGATGCCGTCGGTCCCGGCGGTCACCGGACGGATGGTTTCGAACGGAATGCCCAGTACCTCGGCGGCCAGCAAGGCCATCGAGGCGCGCGAACCGCCGATGTCCGGGTTGCCGGTCACGACGGTCACGCTGCCGTCCTCCGACAGACGGACCGTGGCGCTGGATTGCATGCCCGCGTTGATCCAGAAGCCGGCCGCGATACCGCGCCCTTGGCCCGGCGCGAGCTGCGCGCGGTAGTGCGGATGCCTCTTCGCTTCCTCCAGCGTCGCTTTCAGGCCGATAGCCATGAACGGCATGCCGAACACCGTGACGTCCCCCTCGTCGACCGCGTTCATCAGGCGGAAGTCGATGGGATCGATGCCGAGCTTCTCGGCCACTTCGCTCACCACGCACTCCACCGCCAGGTTGGGTTGCGGCGCTCCCGGCGCGCGGTAGCCGTACACGCGCGGCTTGTTGGTGACCACCTCGCGACCGAAGGTGCGGATGTTCTCGCTGCGGTAACAGGCCGTCGAGAACAGCGTACCGGCGAGTACCGGGTGGCTGCTGAAAGCGCCGCAGTCCATCAGCAATTCGGTCTCGAGCGCCGTGATCCTGCCGTCCTTCGTGACGCCCATCTTCACGCGCGTCTCCGCGGCCGCGGCGGGGCCGGTGGCGCGGAACACGTCGTCGCGGCTCATGACGATCTTCACCGGGCGCCCGGTCTTCTTCGCCAGCACGGTCGCGACCGGTTCGATGTAGATCGTCGTCTTGCCGCCGAAGCCGCCGCCGATCTCCGAGGCGGTGACCTTGATGTTGCCGAGCTCGATGCCGGTGATCGCCGCGGTCAGCGTCCGCACCATGAACGCGCCCTGCGTGCAGCACCAGATCTCCACCATGTCGTTCTCGTCCACGCGCGCCACGCAGGCGTGTGGTTCGATGTAGGCCTGGTGGCACATGGGAACCGAATAGGTGCGCTCGACCACCAGATCGGCTTCGGCGAAGCCTTTCGCGACGTCACCCTTGACGAACTCCAGCTGCGTCGCGAGGTTCGAGGGCCGGGTTGGCGGAGGGTTGACGCCGTGCGTGATCAGGTCCTCGTGCAGCAGCGGTGCGTCTTCCCTGAGCGCCGCGTGCATGTCGAGCACGACGGGCAACACGTCGTATTCCACCTTCACCCGCCTCGCGGCCTCTTCGGCGATCTCGGGCGAGGTGGCGGCAACGGCGGCGACCGCCTGCGCGTGGTGCAGCACCTTGCCGCGCGCCATGACGACGGGCGAGTAGTCCTTCAGGTGCATCTCCACCTCGCCGCCCGGAATGATGCGGTCGAGCGGCTCCGGGAGGTCGTCGGCACTCATGGTCGCGAGCACGCCAGGGAGCTTCAGCGCCTCGGAAAAATCGATGGACCTGATCCTCGCGTGCGCGTGGGGGCTGCGCACGATGTGGCCGTGGATCATGCCCGGCATGCTCAGGTCGGCACCGTACTGCGCGCGCCCGGTCACCCGCTCGATACCGTCGGGCCGGATCGGGCGCGTTCCCACGTACTTGAAGTCGCGCTTGACGTTCATGGCCTCATGCTCCCCTCATGGCGGCGCCGGCATCGAGTACCGCGCGAATGATCTTGTCGTAGCCCGTGCAGCGGCACAGGTTGCCCGCGAGCCAGTAACGGGCCTCTTCCTCGGTCGGATCGGGGTTCCTCTCCAGCAGCGCCTTGGCCGCCACCACGATGCCCGGCGTACAGAAGCCGCACTGCAGCGCGGCATGCTCCAGCAGCTTCTGTTGCACGGGGTGCAGCGTGCCGTTTCCGCCGACCCCTTCGACGGTCAGGATCTCCCGCCCCTCGGCCTCGGCCGCGAGCACCAGGCAGGAGCACACGAGCGCGCCGTCGAGCATCACGGAGCAGGCACCGCAGTCGCCCGTGGTGCAGCCCTCCTTCGTGCCCGTCAGGCCGAGATTGCTGCGCAGGGCGTCGGACAACACCTGTCGCGGCTCGCACAGGAATTCACGCGGCTCGCCGTTGACCGTGGTACTGACATGGATCTTCTTCTGTTGCGACATGAACTTGCCCCTTCAGGCTTGTGCTTCGATGCGTGACCTGGCGATCGCGCCGGCGCGCCGCACCAGCACCCCGACGACCTTGCGGCGATATTCGGCCGTACCGCGCTTGTCCGTGATCGGCGAGGCCGCGGCACTGGCCGCGGCGCCCGCTTGCCGCAGCGCCGCCTCGTCGACGCTGCTGCCGATCAGGGCCGCCGCCGCGTCCGGCACGAGCAACGCCGTGGGAGCGACGGCACCGATCGCGACGCGCGCATCCGTGCAGACGCCCCGGTCGTCCAGCGTGAGCGACACCGCGGCGCCGGCGACCGCGATGTCCATCTCGGTGCGGGGAATGAACCGCAGATAGGCGTCGCTGGTGCGCGGCGCGGGGCGCGGAAATTCGATGGCGACCAGTATCTCGTCAGGCGCCAGGCAGTTCCTGCCCGGACCGGCGTTGAACTCCTCGACGGGGACGCTGCGTTTTCCGCGCGGTCCGACGACC
>CAYXJM010000132.1:0-6975 GCA_964465455.1 uncultured Klebsiella sp. | reverse complement strand
GCGGTTCTTGTGCTGCGAGCGCTCGTCCTGGCACTCGACCACGATGCCGCTCGGCAGGTGCGTGATGCGCACCGCCGAATCGGTGCGGTTCACGTGCTGCCCGCCGGCGCCCGAGGCGCGATAGGTGTCGACGCGCAGGTCCGCCTTGTTGATCTCGATCTCCTCGATCTCCGCGACCTCGGGCAGGATGGCGACGGTGCAGGCCGAGGTGTGGATGCGGCCCTGCGATTCGGTCGCGGGCACGCGCTGCACGCGGTGCGCGCCGGACTCGAACTTCAGCCGCGAGAACACGTCCTTGCCGGAGATGACCGCGATCACCTCCTTGTAGCCGCCGTGCTCGCCCGGACGCTCGCTGATCAGTTCGACCTGCCAGCCCTGGCGGTCGGCGTAGCGCGAGTACATGCGGAACAGGTCGCCGGCGAAGATCGCCGCCTCGTCGCCGCCGGTGCCGGCGCGGATCTCGAGGAACACGTTGGCTCCGTCGCGCGGATCGCGCGGCAGCAGCAGCTTCTGCAGTTCCAGCTCGAGCTCCTCGCGCAGTTGCGCTCCGTGGGCGAGCTCGTCCTGCGCCATGGCGCGCATCTCGGGATCCGCGTCGCGCGCCATGGCCTCGGCCGAGGCGATGTCGGCCAGCACCCTGCGGTAGCGCGCGAAACCCTGCACCACCGGCTCGATCTCGGCGTACTCGCGGCTGTAGTCGCGGAACCGCGCCTGGTCGGCGATCACGCCGGCGTCGCTCAGCAGCGCCGCCAGCTCCTCGTGGCGATCGCCCAGCGCGGAGAGTTTTTCCAGCAGGGACTGCTTGATCATGGTTCGCGTTCGCCTTCTCCCGGCGCGTCATCGAGACCGAACAGCCGGCGGCTCCAGTCGAGCAGCTCGGAGCGGCCCTCGGCGGCGGCCCGGCGCAGCTGCACGCTCGGATCGTGCAGCAGCTTGTTCGTGAGATTGCGCGAGAGCAGCGCGAGCAGCTGCTCGGCGTCGCCGCCGCCGCGCAGCTGCCTGAGCACGCGCTCGAGCTCCTGGTCGCGCAGCCGCTCGGCGCGCTCGCGGTAGTCGCGCAGCGTCCCCACCGCCTCCAGGCTGCGGCGGTCGCGCAGCCACGCGTCGACGCCCGCGTCGACGATCACCGCCGCGCGACGCGCCTCGTCCTCGCGGGCGCGGCGGTTGTCGTCGATCATCTGCTCGAGGTCGTCGACGCTGTAGAGGTAGACGTCGGGGAGCTCGCCGACCTGCGGCTCGATGTCGCGCGGCACCGCGATGTCGACCATGAAGATCGGCTTGTGCCGGCGCTGGCGCATCGCCTGCTCCACGGCGCCCTTGCCGAGAATCGGCAGCTGGCTCGCCGTCGAGCTGATCACGATGTCGGCGCGCACCAGGCAGGCCGGGATCTCCGAGAGCAGGATCGCCTCGCCCGCGAAGCGCGCCGCCACGTGCTCGGCGCGCGCCAGCGTGCGGTTGGCGACGACGAGGCGAGACACCCCGGCCTCGGACAGGTGCCGCGCGACCAGCTCGATGGTCTCGCCGGCGCCGATCAGCAGCGCCGTGGTCGAGCCGAGCTCGCTGAAGATGTGGCGCGCGAGCTTCACGGCCGCGAAGGCGACCGAGACCGGGTTCTCGCCGATCGCGGTCTCGGTGCGCACCTGCTTCGCCACGGCGAACACGTGGTTCATCGCGCGCGCGAGGTCCGAGCCCACGGTGCCCGCGTGCCGCGCCGACGCGAAGGCGGACTTGAGCTGGCCGAAGATCTGCGGCTCGCCCATCACCATCGAATCGAGCCCGCTGGCGACCTGGATCAGGTGGCGCATGGCCTCGGGGCCGCGCAGGCGGTAAAGGCAGCCCTCGAACTCGCCGCGCGCCAGGTGGTGCGAGCCGGCGAACCAGTCGAGCACGCGCTCCTCGGCCTCGGCCCCGCCACCGGTGACCGCGATGAACTCGGTGCGGTTGCAGGTCGACAGGATCACCGCCTCGGCGACGCCGCCCGCGCCGCAGGCGCGCCGCAGCGCCTCCGGCACCTGCTCGGGAGCGAATGCCACGCGCTCGCGCACCTCGACGGGCGCGGTGGTGTGGTTGAGACCGACGACCAGCAGGCTCATGAATGAAAAACTACTCCCCCGCGGGGCGCCGCAGGCCGGGAACAGCACTCCAACGGGGCGGGATGGGGATTGCAGAAGCGCCGGAAGTGTATCAATTCGCAGGCAAATTGTGCAGAATCCGGCGCTCCCGGCGCTGCCGCCACCGCCCCGCGCGCGGTCCGATCCGCAACCTATGAGCACATCGCCCCCGACGTTCCGCGCCCTGTCGCTCCCCCGATTCGCCCGCGCCGCAACGGCCGTCCTCGGTGCCGCGCTGATCGCCGCCTGCACCGCGACGCCGCCCAAGGCGCCGCCCGGCACCGGTGCCGCCACGCCGGGCGCCGAGGCGCCCGCGCCGGAGCCGGTCTACCGCCCCTTCCCCGAGGACACGCTGTACGCGCTGCTGGTCGCCGAGTTCGCGGCGCGGCGCGGCGCGCTCGACGTGGCGCTGCAGAACTACCTGCAGCAGGCCGCGCGCACGCGCGACGCCGGCGTGGCGGCGCGCGCCACGCGCATCGCGCGCTACATGGGCGCCGAGCGCGCCACGCTCGATGCCGCGCTGCTGTGGGCCGAACTCGAGCCGCGCAACCCGGAAGCGCGCTTCACCGCCGCGACCGAACTGGCCCGCGCCGGCCGCCCGCAGGAAGCCTTCGAGCACATGCGCGCGCTCGACGCCGCGCACGGCCCCACCAACTTCGCCGCGGTCACGGCCAGCGCGCTCGACCTGCCGGCGAAGGAGCGCGAGGAGATGCTGGCGGCGCTGGAGCGCATCGAGGGCGACAGCGCCGACCTGCAGATCGCGAGAGCCGTGCTGCTGCAGAGCCTGGAGCGCAACGACGAGGCGCTGGCTGCCGTGGCCCGCGTGCTCGAGGCGGAGCCGGACAATTACCAGGCGCTGCTGCTCGAGGCCCAGGTCTACCAGAACACCGGTGACCTGCCGAAGGCCTACGCGCGCATCGAGCAGGCGCTCGCGGACGACCCCGACAACAAGCGCCTGCGCCTGCAGTACGCCCGCCTGCTCGCGAAGTCCGACCTCGCCCGGGCGGAGGAGCAGTTCCGCATCCTGGTCGAGCAGAACCCGGGCGACTCCGAACTGCGCCTCGCGCTGGCGCTGGTCTACCGCGAGTCGGGCCAGTACGACCGCATGAGCGAGGAACTGAACGCGCTGCTCGCCGAGGGCAACCAGTCGAGCGCGGCGCATTTCTATCTCGCGCAGGACGCCGAGCGCCGCGGCGACAACGAGGACGCGATCCGGCATTACCTCGAGATCCGCCCCGGGCAGATGTTCATGGCATCGGTCACGCGAGCCGCCGAGCTGATCGTCGCGGACCGCGGCATCGAGGCGATCGGCGAGCCGCTCGCGGAACTGCGGCGGCGCTGGAGCGCGCAGGCGCTGCCGCTCACGCTGCTGGAGGCGGAACTGCGCCTCGAGAAGAACGACGTGGCCGGCGCCGGGCGCCTGCTCGACGTGGCGCTGGCGGAAACGCCCGACGAGCCCGGCCTGCTCTACGCGCGCTCGATGGTCAGCGAGCGGCGCGGCGACGTCGCGGCGATGGAGCGCGACCTGCGCGCGATGCTGCGCCTGGACCCCGACAGCGCGCTGGCCATGAACGCGCTGGGCTACTCGCTCGCGAACCTGACCGACCGCCACGCCGAGGCGCTGGCGCTGATCCAGCGGGCCCTGGCCCTGAAGCCGGACGACCCCGCGATCCTCGACAGCATGGGCTGGGTGCAGTACCGCCTCGGTCACATCGAGGAAGCGCTGGGCTACCTGCGCCAGGCCTTCGAACGCTACCCGGACCACGAGGTCGCCGCCCACCTCGGCGAGGTGCTGTGGGTGAGCGGCGAGCGCGAGGAGGCGCGCGCGACCTGGCGCAAGGGGCTGGAGAACAAGCCCGACAGCCAACTCATCCTCGACACCATGCGCCGCCTCGGCGCCGCCCCGGCGCCATGAGCCGCGGGCGCCGTGCCGGCCGCGGTCATCGTGCGGCGCTGCTGGGCCTGTGCGCGCTGCTCGCGCTCACCGGCTGCGCGCCGCAGCCGCGGCGCGCCGAATTGCCGGTGGACTGGCAGGCGCACGCCGCCGCTGTCAGCGCGCGCATCGCGTGGGGACTGCAGGGCAAGATCGGCCTGCGCGCGGCGAGCGGCTCGGGCAGCGCCTTCCTCACGTGGACGCAGGAAGGCGAGCGCTACCGCCTGGTGCTGAGCGGCGCGCTCGGCATGGGCAAGCTGGTGCTCACGGGCGACGCCGACGGCGTCGCCTGGAACGACTCGCGCGGGCGCACCGGCCGCCACGCCGACCCGGACGCGCTGGTCGCCGCAATCTGGGGCTGGAAGCTGCCGGTCGCGGCGCTGAAGTACTGGATCCGCGGCATTCCGCAGCCCGACCGCCCGATCGAGGACGCCGAGTTCGCCGGCCCGGAGCTCGCGCGCTTCCGCCAGTCGGGCTGGCTGGTCGAACCCGCCGCGTACCGCGAGGTGGAGGGCATCGTGCTGCCGACGCGCCTGCGCCTCGAGGGCGAAGGCGCGGTGCTCACGGTGCTGGTGAGCCGCTGGGGCGGGCCCGCCCCATGAGCGCGACCCTCGTGCTGCGCTCGCCCGCGAAGCTCAACCTGTTCCTGCACGTGAACGGCCGGCGCCCCGACGGCTACCACCTGTTGCAGACGGTGTTCCAGCTGATCGACTTCTGCGACGAGATGCGCTTCACGGCAACCGCCGCGCCGGGGCTGGTGCTCGAGGGCGCGGTCGCTGGCGTCGCGACGGAAGACAACCTCGTGATGAAGGCCGCGCGCGCGCTGACAGCGCGCTGCGCGCCGCGCTGCGGCGCCGTCATCACGCTCGACAAGCGCATCCCGCACGGCGGCGGGCTCGGCGGCGGCAGCTCGGATGCCGCCACCACGCTGCTGGCGCTCAACCGGCTGTGGGGCTGCGGCCTCACGACGGCGGAGCTCGCCGGTATCGGGCTCGCGCTCGGTGCCGACGTGCCGGTGTTCGTGCACGGGCGCAGCGCGTGGGCCGAGGGCATCGGCGAGCAGTTGCAGCCGCTCGATCTGCCCGAGCGCTGGTACCTCGTGATCCGGCCCGGATGCGCGGTGAATACTGCCGCGATTTTCGGCGACCGGGAATTGACACGTGACACGCCGATCACGACAATGGCCGCCTTTTTGACGGACGGACATCGCAACGACTGCGAGCCCGTGGTCAGGAAGCGGTACCCCGAAGTCGATCGCGCGCTCAAGTGGCTCGCGGCGCACGGGGAGGCGAGGATGAGCGGCACGGGCAGTTGCGTGTTCGCCCCCTTCGCCGGCGAACAGGCGGCGCGAGAGGCCGCCTCGCGGGTACCGGCGGAGTGGGAGCGGTTCGTTGCCCGCGGCATCAACCGCTCTCCGGTGCACGAGGCACTGTACGACTGAATCAATTGGGGCGTCGCCAAGTGGCTAAGGCAGCGGGTTTTGATCCCGCCATTCGTAGGTTCGAGTCCTACCGCCCCAGCCAATTCGTTCACTCGGGGAACACGCAACGGGGCCGAAGAGCGCCATGAACCGCCAGCCCTCTCCCGCGCGTTCCGCCCGGTTCCGAAGACCAAGCCTTGCCTAGCCCGGCCAACACGAAGGATTCCGACGTGTCAGAGATGATGCTCTTCACGGGCAGCGCCAACCCTGAACTGGCGCAGAAGATCGTGCAGCGCCTGGGCCTGCGCCTCGGTTGCGCCACCGTGAGCCGCTTCAGCGACGGCGAGATCAGCATCGAGATCGAGGAGAACGTGCGCGGCAAGGACGTGTTCGTGATCCAGTCGACCTGCGCGCCGACCAACGACAACCTGATGGAACTGATCCTGATCGTCGACGCGCTGCGCCGCTCGTCGGCATCGCGCATCACCGCGGTGGTTCCCTATTTCGGCTACTCGCGCCAGGACCGCCGCGTCCGTTCGAGCCGCGTGCCGATCAGCGCCAAGGTCGTGGCCGACATGATGGCCAAGGCCGGCGTGAACCGCGTGCTGACGGTCGACCTGCACGCCGAGCAGATCCAGGGCTTCTTCGACGTGCCGGTGGACAACGTCTACGGCTCGGCGATCCTGATCGACGACATCGAGCGCCAGCGCTACGAGAACCTGATGGTGGTCTCGCCCGACATCGGCGGCGTGGTGCGCGCCCGCGCGATCGCCAAGCAGATGAACGACCTCGACCTCGCCATCATCGACAAGCGCCGCCCGAAGGCGAACGAATCGCAGGTGATGCACATCATCGGCGACGTCGCCGGGCGCACCTGCCTCGTGGTCGACGACATGGTCGACACGGCCGGCACGCTGTGCAAGGCCGCGCAGGCGCTCAAGGAACACGGCGCCGCGAAAGTGATCGCCTACTGCACGCACGCGGTGCTTTCGGGCAACGCGATCGCCAACATCAGCGCCTCCGTGCTGGACGAGCTGGTCGTGACCGACACGATCCCGCTGTCGGCGGAAGCGAAGCGTTGCGCGCGCATCCGCCAGCTGAGCAGCGCGCCGCTGCTCGCCGAGGCCGTGCGGCGCGTCAGCAACGAGGAATCCATCAGCGCGATGTTCGCCTGATGCATCGAGCGGGAAGGCAGCCGCCTTCCCTTTTCTTGAACCGCGGCACCCATCCCGGTCGCAGGGAGGCTGTCCGCTCGACAAAGGAGTACAGACCATGTCTGGCGAATTTGTACTGAATGCCGTTGCACGCGGCGACGTGGGGAAAGGTGCGAGCCGCCGCCTGCGTAACGACGACCTGGTTCCCGCCATCGTTTACGGCGGCACGCAGCAGCCGCGCAACGTGTCGGTGTCGCACCGCGAGCTGGTGAAGGCGCTGGAGAACGAGGCGTTCTTCTCCCACCTGATCACGCTGAAGGTCGACGGCGGCGCCGAGGAAGTGATCCTTAAGGACCT
>CAYXJM010000131.1:0-6978 GCA_964465455.1 uncultured Klebsiella sp. | reverse complement strand
CCCGGGACCGGCGCGGCGCATCCGCACGCTGATCATCAACGGCGCCGAGTGCGAGCCCTACATCACGTCCGACGACGCGCTGATGCGCGAGCGCGCCGCCGAGGTCGTGGCCGGGGCGCGCATCATCGCGTGGCTGCTCGAGGCCGCGGAGACCCTGATCGCGATCGAGGACAACAAGCCCGAGGCGATCGCCGCGATGCGCGCCGCGGCCGGTCCGGACCTCGAGGTCGTGCCCTTCCCGACCAAGTATCCCTCGGGCGGCGAGAAACAGCTGATCCAGATCCTGACCGGGCAGGAAGTGCCGTCCGGGAAGCTCCCGGCCGACATCGGCATCTGCTGCCAGAACGTCGGCACCGCGGCGGCCACCCACCGCGCGATCGAGCGCGGCGAGCCGCTGATCTCGCGCATCACCACGGTCACGGGCGGCGCCGTCGCCGAGCCGGGGAACTTCGAGGTGCTGCTCGGCACGCCGGTCGGCGTGCTGCTGGAAGCCGCCGGCTTCGATGCCGCGCGCGCCACGCGCCTCGTGATGGGCGGGCCGATGATGGGCTTCGCGCTGCCGCACCCCGCGCTGCCGGTGGTGAAGACCACCAACTGCCTGCTCGCTCCCACCGCCACGGAACTCCCGCCCCCGCCGCCCGCGCAGCCCTGCATCCGCTGCGGCATGTGCGCCCAGGCCTGCCCGGCCTCGCTGCTGCCGCAGCAGCTGTACTGGTACGCGCAGGCCGGGGACCACGCGAACCTGGAGCGGCAAAACCTGTTCGACTGCATCGAGTGCGGCGCCTGCGCGTGGGTGTGCCCGAGCAGCATTCCGCTGGTGCAGTACTACCGCGCCTCGAAGGGCGCGATCCGCGCGGCGCGCGAACAGCAGCGCAATGCCGACAACGCGCGCCGGCGCTTCGAATCGCGCCAGGCGCGCATCGAGCAGCAGGAGCGGGAGAAGGAAGCGCGCCGCGCGGCGCGCAAGCCGGCTGCCGCCGCCACCGAGGCCGCTCCCACCACCGAGGCCGCGGCCATGCCCGCGCCCGTCGCGACGCCGGCGGCTCCCGCCGTCGCGATCCCCGCCGCCGCGGCGCCGGTCCCGGACCCGCGCGCCGCCGAGCGCGCCAGCCAGGTCGAGGCGGCCGTGCAGCGCGTGAAGGCGAAGAAGCTCGCGGCCGCCGGCGAGCACCGCGACGTGGTCGCCGAAGCGATCGAGCGCGCCCGCCGCCAGGCGCTGGAGCGCGCCGCCGCGACGCCGGCCGCCGCGCCGGCCGCGCCGGAGCAGCCCACGCGCGAAGCACTGGAGCGCCGCGTCGCGACGCTGGAGCAGAAGCTCGCGCGCGCCGCGGAAAAGCTCGCCGCGGCGGACAGCGCGGGCGAAGCCGGGACGGCCGCGCTGCTGGCGCGCGCGAAGGCGGACCTCGAGAAGCGCCTCGCCGAGGCGCGGCGCGAACTCGAAACGCTCGCCGCGGTGCAGGAGTAGCGCGACCATGGCCCTGCCCCGCTTCAGTTCGCCCCACGCCCACGGCCCCGCGCGCACCTCGTGGGTGATGCAGCAGGTGCTGCTGGCGACGCTGCCGGGCCTCGTCGCGCTGACCGCCTGGTTCGGCTGGGGCACGCTCGCGAACATCCTGTGGGCGGCGCCGGTCGCGCTCGCGGCCGAGGGCGCGATGCTGCGCCTGCGCGGGCGCGACGCGATGCCCGCCCTGCGCGACTGCAGCGCGCTGGTGACCGCGCTGCTGCTCGCCATCGCGCTGCCGCCCGCGTCGCCGTGGTGGCTGGTCACGATCGGCACCGGCTTCGCGATCGTGATCGCCAAGCACCTGTACGGCGGCCTCGGCAGCAACCCCTTCAACCCGGCGATGGCCGGCTACGTGGTGCTGCTGATCTCGTTCCCGCTGGAGATGACGCGCTGGATGGCGCCGGCGTCCGCGGGCGCCGCGGGGACGCCGGGGCCACTGGAGGCGCTGCAGGCCTCGCTGGGACTGCTGGATGCCGCGCGTCTCGATGCGCTGACCATGGCCACGCCGCTCGACGTGCTGCGCCAGAACCACTCGCTGCTGGTCTCGGAACTGTGGGCGCGACAGCCGCAGTTCGGGCGCATCGGCGGCACCGGCTGGGAATGGGTCAATGCCGGCTTCCTCGCCGGCGGCCTCTACCTGCTGGCACGGCGCATCTTCACCTGGCACGCGCCGGTCGCGATGCTGGCGGCGCTGGCGCTGATGGCCGCGCTGTTCTACGACGGCGGCAGCGCGGCGAGCGGCGGCTCGCCGCTGTTCCACCTGTTCACGGGCGCGACGATGTTCGGCGCCTTCTTCATCGTGACCGACCCGGTGACCTCCGCGACCAGCACCCGCGGGCGGCTGATCTTCGGCGCGCTGATCGGTGTGCTGGTCTACCTGATCCGGCACTGGGGCAACTACCCCGACGCGGTGGCCTTCTCGGTGCTGCTGATGAACTTCGCCGCGCCGCTGCTCGACAACTACACGCAGCCGCGCAGCTACGGCCACGATCGCGGGAGGTCGGCGTGAAGCTCGGCGACGCGATCGGACGCAACAGCCTCGTGCTGGGGCTGTTCGCGGTCGTCGTCACGCTGGCGCTGGCCGGCACGCAACTGCTGACGCGCGAGGAGATCGCCGCCCAGCGCCGGGCGGCCGAGGCCCGCGCCTACAGCGAGATCCTGCCGCCGTCGCGCTACGACAACGCGCTGCTCGACGACGTCCGCCCGGTCGAGGACCGCGAATTGCTCGGCCTCGAGCGGCCGGGCAAGATACTGGTGGCGCGGCGCGGCGGCCAGGTGCAGGCGGTGATCGTCCCGGCCACGGCGCCGGACGGCTACGGCGGCGCGATCGGGCTGATCGTCGGCATCAACGCCGACGGCAGCGTCGCCGGCGTGCGCGTGGTCTCGCACAAGGAGACGCCGGGGCTCGGCGACAGGATCGACGCGCGCAAGTCGCGCTGGATCGAGGGCTTCGCGGGCCGTTCGCTCGGCGACCCCGACGCGGCGCTGTGGGCGGTGAAGAAGGACGGCGGCGTCTTCGACCAGTTCACCGGCGCCACGATCACGCCGCGCGCGGTGACCGCGGCGGTGAAGCGCGCGCTGCAGTATTTCGAAGCCAACCGCGCGGCGCTGCTGGCGCCGGCGGCAACAGGGAGCGAACGCGGCCATGAGTGAGCCACGCTACGGCGAGATCGCGCTGAACGGCCTGTGGAAGAACAACCCGGCCCTGGTGCAACTGCTCGGGCTCTGCCCGCTGCTCGCGGTCAGCGGCTCGGTGGTCAACGCGCTCGGCATGGGGCTCGCGACCGCCGCAGTGCTGATGGGCACCAACACGCTGGTGGCGATGGTGCGCAACGTGGTGCCCGAGACGATCCGGCTGCCGGCCTTCGTGCTGATCATCGCCGGCGCCGTGACGCTGGTGGAACTGCTGATGCAGGCCTACGCCTTCGCGCTCTACGAGGTGCTCGGCATCTTCCTGCCGCTGATCACCACCAACTGCGTGGTGCTGGGCCGCGCGGAAGCCTTCGCGAGCAGGAACCCCGTGGCGCTGTCGGCCTTCGAGGGCCTGCTGATGGGGCTCGGCTTCACGGCCGTGCTGGTGGTGCTCGGCGCGCTGCGCGAGCTGCTCGGCAACGGCACGCTGTTCGCCGACATGCAGCTGCTGTTCGGGCCCGCCGCCGCGGACTGGGTGATCCGGCCCTTCGGCGAGACGCGCCACTTCCTGCTCGCGGTGCTGCCGCCGGGCGCCTTCCTGTTCACCGGGCTGCTGATCGCGCTGAAGAACGCCATCGACGCCGGGCTCAAGGCGCGCGCCGAGGCCGCGCGCGCGCCCGCGGCTCCCGCGGGCAGCAAGCGCGTGCGCGTCACCGGGCACGTCGGTTGAACGCCGCGAAACGGCGCGAGATCTTCCGCCGCCTGCAGGCGGCGAACCCCGCGCCAGCCACCGAGCTCGAATACCGCACGCCCTTCGAGCTGCTGGTCGCGGTGATCCTCTCGGCGCAGGCCACCGACGTCAGCGTGAACAAGGCCACGCGAGCGCTCTACGCGGTGGCCAGCACGCCCGAGGCGATCCTCGCGCTCGGCGAGGAGGGCCTGAAGCCCTTCATCCGCCACATCGGGCTCTTCAACAGCAAGGCGAAGAACGTGATCGCGACCTGCCGGCTGCTCATCGAGCGCCACGGCTCGCAGGTGCCCACCGGGCGCAAGGCGCTCGAATCGCTGCCGGGCGTGGGCCGCAAGACCGCGAACGTGATCCTGAACACCGCCTTCGGCGAGCCGACGATGGCCGTCGACACGCACATCTTCCGCCTCGCCAACCGCATCCGCCTCGCGCCCGGCAAGACGGTGCGCGCGGTGGAGGAAGCGCTGCTCAGGACCACGCCGCCCGAGTACCTGCGCGACGCGCACCACTGGCTCATCCTGCACGGGCGCTACGTCTGCACCGCGCGCGCGCCGAAGTGCCGCGAGTGCGTGATCAGCGACCTGTGCGAATACCCGGGGCGCAGGAAGATCCTGGGGGATCCGTAGATGCCGCTGACGCAAGCCCCGACCCGCCTCGCGGTGGTCACGCCGGTCTACAACGACTGGGAGTCCTTCCGTCACCTGCTGACCGAGCTCGACACGGTCGCCGGCGCACTCGGCGGCGCGCGCGTCGACGTGATCGCGGTCGACGACGGATCGACGGCCGATTTCGAACCCGGCTGCTTCCGCGGGCTCGCGCTGCAGAGCCTCGGGAGCGTCTCGGTCCTCCATCTCGCCTGCAACCTCGGCCACCAGCGCGCGATCGCGATCGGGCTGAGCGAAGTGGACGGGCTCGCGCGTTACGACGCCGCGATCGTGATGGACTGCGACGGCGAGGACCGGCCACAGGACATCGCGCGGCTGCTGGACGCCGCGGAACGTCACCCGGGACAGATCGTCGTGGCCCAACGCGCAAGGCGCTCCGAGGGCAAGGTGTTCCGGGGCTTCTACGTGCTCTACAAGGCGCTGTTCCAGCTGCTCACGGGAAAGCGCATTTCGTTCGGGAACTTCTCCGTCATCCCCGGCGAGCGGGTCGCCCGGCTCGTCTGCACGCCGGAAATCTGGAACAACCTCGCGGCGGCCATCGCGCGTTCGCGCATCCCGATCTGCCACTGTCCGACGGACCGGGGCGTGCGCTATGCCGGCGCGAGCAGCATGAACCTCGTGGGCCTGATCATCCACGGGCTGAGCGCGGTGTCGGTCTACAGCGACATCGCGTTCACGCGCGCGCTGGCCTTTTCGGCCGGGCTCGCGCTGCTGACCGTCGCCGGCATCGCGTCGGTGTTCGCGATCAGGCTCTTCACCGACCTCGCCATTCCCGGCTGGGCCTCGTACATGGTCGGCTTCCTGGTCGTCGTGCTGATGCAGTCCCTGATGATGTCGGCCGGCGCGGTGTTCCTGCTGCTCAACAACCGCTCGATGCCGTCGATCATCCCGCGCAAGATGCTGCCCGAGTACGTCAGGGACAGGACGACGCTGCTTGAGCGCTGAGGCGGGCGAACTGCAATACGCGGGCTCGGAACTGGGCCTGTTCGCCGCGGCGACGCGCTGGAAGCGCTACGTCGCGCGATCGCTGCGGCCTTTCGTCGGCGCGAGCGTTCTCGAAGTGGGCGCCGGCATCGGCGGGACCACGCAGGCGCTGTGCGGGGGCCGCCACGGGCGCTGGGTGTGCCTCGAGCCCGATGCCGGTCTCGCGCGCCAGATCGACGCGCGCGTGCAGGGCGGCGATCTTCCGGCGTTCTGCGAGACGCGGACCGGGACGCTGCGCGGCCTGCCGGGCGAGGAACGATTCGACACGATCCTCTACGTCGACGTGCTGGAGCACATCGAGGACGACGCCGGCGAGCTGGAACGGGCCGCAGGGCACCTGGCGCCGGGCGGACACCTCGTCGTGCTGGCGCCCGCGCACCAGTGGCTGTTCAGCCCGTTCGACCGCGCCATCGGGCACTGGCGCCGCTACAGCCGCCGCTCGCTGCTCGCGCTGTCTCCGCGGGGCAGCCGCGTGGTCCACGCCCGCTATCTCGATTCCGTCGGCCTGCTGGCGTCGCTCGGAAACCGCCTGCTGCTGCGCAGCGCGTCGCCGACCCCGGCGCAGATCCGCCTCTGGGACGCGCACATGGTTCCCCTGTCCGAGCGGCTCGACCCGCTGCTCGGCCACCGCCTCGGCAAGACGGTGGTCGTCGTGTGGCGGCGGCCGTGAGCGGCTCCCGTTCCCTGGCCAGGGTGACGCTGCGCTTCGTCGTCACCGGCGTCGCGGCGACGGCGACCTACCTCGCGCTCACGGTGCTGCTGATGGCGCGGCCGCTCGGGCTGGAGCCCGTGGTGGCGAGCGCGGTCGCCTCGCTCGTCTCGATCCTGGTGTCGTACGCGGGCCACCACCGCTACACCTTCGAGCGCCGGGGGCGGCACGACTTCTATTTCCCGCGCTTCGCCGCCGTGACGGCAGCGCTGTTTGCGCTGAGCACCGCGGCCATGTACGTGTTCACGCGCGTGGTGCCCGCGGATCCGGACGTCGTCGCCACGGCGATCGCGCTCGCCTATCCGCCGGCCAGCTACCTGCTGAACCTGCTGTGGGTGTTCCGGGTACGCTGAGCGGCGCGACGGGGGCCGCGCCTCGCGGGTCTCCGGGCCCGGTCGCGGCGGTTTTCACTTTGGCGGCTATCGGACAGAGAGAAAGGATCGGACGATGAGAGAACTGCTGCGCAAGCGCATCCTGGTCACCGGCGGCGCCGGATTCCTCGGTTCCCACCTGTGCGAGCGCCTGCTCGGCCAGGGGCACGACGTGCTGTGCGTCGACAACTTCTTCACCGGCACGCGCGACAACATCGCCGCGCTGCTGGGGCACCCGCATTTCGAGCTGATGCGCCACGACGTGACGTTTCCGCTCTACGTCGAGGTGGACGAGATCTACAACCTCGCGTGCCCGGCCTCGCCGATCCACTACCAGTTCGACCCGGTGCAGACGACCAAGACCA
>CAYXJM010000130.1:0-6987 GCA_964465455.1 uncultured Klebsiella sp. | reverse complement strand
TCGAAGCGCTCCGGGTCGGGGAAGTACTGCGGCAGGCGGTGCGCGACGTAGGGCGCGAGCATCACGTTCTTGCCGGCCTCGATCAGATAGTCCTTGAAGTGGAAGTCCTGCATCACGCGCCGGCACAGCGCGTTGAGCGGCGGGTGCACGCGCAGGATCTCGCGGATGAAGCCCTCCATCACCGGCATCTTGCGCAGGGCGCGGAAGCTCAACTCGGTTTCGGTTGCGAACAGCTGGTCCACCTCGGCGGTCACCTCGGCGCCGAAGTGCGGGTAGCGCGCCAGCTCCACCAGGGTCCACGCGGCGGTGTTGGCGCTGGTGTGGTGTCCGGCGAACATGAACCAGACCACCATCCCGGCCACCTGCTCGTCGGTCAGCTTGCTGCCGTCGAGCAGGGTCGCGTCCATGTAGACCTGCAGCAGGTCGTCGTGCGACTCGCCCGCGTTGCGGCGGCGGTTGATGCGGTCGATGATCAGTTCGCCGAGCGCCTTGCGCGCGCGGTCGCGGCGGTCGTAGACGGCCTTCTGCTGCGTGTGGTCGACGGTGCCCGCGGCATCCGCGGCCTCGCCGAGGTCGTGGTAGTGGCGCGCGAACTCGTCGGTCAGCGAGTAGCGGAACTCGGCGCCGAGCAGGCAGTGCGTCGAGGTCTTGATCGTGAGGTCCGCGAAGGCCTCGTAGAAGTCCATCTCGCCCGCGTCGCCCCAGCCGGCGATCCAGTCCTCGACCTCCTTCGCGATGATCGGGGCGTAGTAGGTCATGCGCTCGGCGCGCAGCCCCCGTGCGTGCATCTTCAACTGCTGGCGCTCGATCTCGATCGGCGCGCCGTACTGCACGCCGGGGCCGAAGATCGGCACCATGTACTGGTAGGCAGCCGGTGCGCTCAGCTGCTCGTCCGGGGCGCGGAACACCGCCTCGTGGGCCTCGGGCCCGACCATCAGCACCGTGCGCATGCCGCCCTGGTCGAACTCGGCGAGTTCGCCGCACTCGCGGAAGGCGCGCTGCAGGAAGTAGGCGGGGTGCGCGCAGAACTCCTCGAAATGCCCGCCCGGCGTCCGGGCGCCGCTGACGAAGGGGATCGGGCGATACCGGCTCGCTTCGCTGTTCTGGCTCATGACCCTGTTCCCGCTAAAAAGATTTGTAGTGAATTGTTTTTATGGTACGCGACGCCGGTTACCATGGCAAGTGCGTACCACGGCGCGGAGAGAAAGCACAATGCAATCGTACAGGCACCTGGCGAGTCCGATCCGCATCGGCACGATGACGGTCAGGAACCGCCTGGTCATGTCGGCCATGACCACCAACTACGGCAGCCCGGACTTCGAGGTCACGGAGCGCCTGGTCCGCTACCACGAGGCGCGGGCGCGCGGCGGCGTGGGCCTGATCACGGTGGAGATGTGCTCGGTCGACGTCGCCCAGCGCTATCAGCCGCAGTCGCTCAGCCTCGGCGACGACCGCTTCATCGCCGGGCACCGTGAGCTGGTGCGGCGCGTGCATGCCCACGGCGCGCGCATCCAGCCGCAGATCTCCCACCCCGGACCCGAGTCGATGACCGACCCGGTCGGCCCCTCGGTCAACGTCAATGCCGGCACCGGCTGGCCCAGCCGCGTGCTGGACGCCGGGGAGATCGAGCGCATCGTCGCGCAGTACGGCGACGCGGCGGTGCGCGCCCGCGAGGCCGGCTACGACGGCATGGAGCTGCACGCGGCGCACGGCTACATGCTGCTCGGGTCGTTTCTCTGCCCCGTGCGCAACCGCCGCGAGGACGAGTACAGCGGCGCGACCGTCGAGGGACGCACGCGCCTGCTCGTGCGCGTCATCCGGCACATCAAGCAGCGCGCCGGCGCCGACTTCCCGATCACGCTGCGCATCTCCGGCAACGAGGACGCCTTCGACGGACGCATGCTGAACGACACGCAGCTGATCGCGCCGCTGCTCGCGCAGGCCGGCATCGACGCCTTCCAGGTGAGCGGCGGCGTCTCGCACGACAAGATCGTGGCGCAGATCGTCTGCGGCTCGCACTACCGCGACGGCTACAACGTGGCCGTGGCCGCGGCGGTGCGCAAGGTCGTGGACGTGCCGGTGATGGTGGTCGGGCGCATCCACGACCCGGCCTTCGCCGAGAGGATCATCGCCGACGGCGATGCCGACATGGTGGCGATGGCGCGGCCGTTGCTCGCGGACCCGGAGCTGCCGGCGAAGGCGCTGGGCGGCCGCGCGCGGGAGATCCGCCGCTGCCTGTCGTGCCAGAACTGCATCGACTCGATGCTGATCGCGCCCTTCGACGCCAACATGAACTGCGCCGTCAACGCGCAGAGCGGGCGCGAGGCCGAGCGCGAGATCCGGCCGGCGAGCGCGCGCAAGCGCGTGCTGGTGGTGGGCGGCGGGCCGGCGGGCATGGAGGCGGCGCGCGTCGCGGCGCTGCGCGGCCACGAGGTCCGCCTCGTCGAGCGCGGCGGGCGGCTCGGCGGCTCGCTGTTCTACGCCTCCGTCGTGCACGAGGGCAACCAGCGCCTGCTCGATTACCTGCTCGGCGAGCTGGGCCGCCTGCCGGTCAGGGTGGAGCTGGGCCGGGCGCTCGAGCCCGCGCAGTGCACCGGGGCCGACGCGGTGGTCGTCGCCACCGGCGCGGCCGTGCTGCGCCCGGTCATCCCGGGCATGGAGGCGGCGCACGTCTACGACGCCACGGCGGTGCGCGGCTGGTTCGCCGGCACGGCGTCGCCCGAGGAACTGCTGCGCTGGCCCGCGCTGCTGCGGCTGCTCGGGCGGCACGTGATGCCGCGCGTGCAGCCGTGGCTGCGTCCGCAGCACGTTCGCGCCGCGAGCAGGCACTTCCTGCCGCTCGGCAGGCGCGTGTGCGTGATCGGTTCGGACCTGCCCGCGGTGGAGCTCGCGGACTTCATCGCGCACCGCGGCCGCCGCGTGAGCCTGGTGGCCGAGGAACAGTGGTTCGCGCAGGACGTCGGCCCCAAGCGCCGGCAGGAGCAGCTGAGCGCGCTCGATCGCCTCGGCGTGGAGGTGCTCGGCGGCGTGCGGCTGACCGGCATCGAGCCGGGCGCGGTGCGCTTCGAGTACGCGGGGCGCGCGGGGAGCGTGCCGGCCGACACCGTGATCATCGCCGGCACGCCCGCGGCCGACACGCGCTTCGCGGATGCCCTCGCCGGCCGTGTCGCCGAGGTCCACGCGATCGGCGACTGCACCGGTCCGGGACTGCTGCGCAAGGCCGTGGACGAGGGGCTGCGCGCCGGCATCGCGCTGTGACCGGCGCGCCAGGCGCGCTACGCGGGAAGAATACCATTGCTCGCGAATGTTTTATTGGCTTTCAGCGGCTAGCATGAGAGGGCGCGGCGGTCCGCCCCGCCGCCGGCCAACGCACAACAACACGATCAACGAGGGGGGAATCCATGACCATCCGCAGACACCGTTTCACGCCGGCCGTGCTCGCGCTGGCCGTCGCGGCGACCGCCGCGCCGTGGGCCCACGCCCAGGAGGAAGGGGCGCGCGCCGCCGCGCTCGAGGAAGTGATCGTCACCGCGGAGCGGCGCGAAGCCTCGCTGCAGGAAACGCCGATCTCGGTGCTGGCCTTCGGTACCGGGAGCCTCGAGAAGCTCGGCGTCGACGACCTCGGTGACATCCAGCACAGCGTGCCGAACCTCGTCATGCGCCAGTTTCCCAACAGCCAGGCGTCGCTGCGCACCTACATGCGCGGCGTGGGCAACAACGACGTCGGCATGTCCACCGACCCCAGCGTCGGCGTGTACATCGACGGCATCTACGTCGCGCGCTCGATCGGCCTCGGCAGCGAGGTCGCGAGCCTCGAACGCATCGAGGTGCTGCGCGGGCCGCAGGGCAGCCTGTACGGTCGCAACACGATTGGCGGCGCGATCAACATGATCACCGCGAAGCCGAAGGGCGAGTGGGGATTCAAGGGCGGGCTCAGCGCGGGCGATCGCGACTACGCGAAGGCGCGCGCCGAGATCGACACGCCGCGCGCGGCGGGTCTCGCGGCCAAGCTGAGCGTCATGAGCTCGCAGAAGGACGGCTGGGTCGAGAACAACGGTTCGGGCCCCGATTTCGGCGACAACGACAGCCTCGCGGGACGCCTGGCCGTCAACTGGTCGCCCGTCGATGACTTCACGGCGGACTACGCTTACGACTACACCGACGTCGACTCCGGCACGATCTACTACCAGAACATCGGCCCCTCCCTGTTCGGCTTCGAGAGCGTCCCCTACCGCGACGACCGCCAGAACAACGTGCGGCCCCGCGTGCCCGTCAAGGAGAGCAGCGTCGAGGTCAGCGGCCACTCGCTGACGCTGTCGTGGGCGATCAGCGATGCCGTGACGCTGAAGTCGCTGACCGGCTATCGCGAGCTCGACCAGCACATCTACCAGGACTACGGTGCCAACCCCAACACGACGCGGCTGTACGCGAACGCCCCGTTCCTGAACGAGCAGGACCAGTTCTCGCAGGAACTGCAGCTGCTCGGCAGCCTGCTGGACGGCGGCCTCGACTACGTGCTCGGCGCCTACTACTTCGAGGAAGACGGCGACGAGGACGAGCAGAACTACATCACGCTGCCGCTGGCCTACTACCCGCCGTATCCGCCCGACATGACGCTGAACGAGTTCACGCTGCCGCAGCGCGTCAGCTCGGCGCACAACGACGCGAGCGCCCTCTACGGCCACTTCACGTGGACGCCGGACGTGCTGGCGCAGCGGCTTCACCTGACGCTCGGGCTGCGCTACAGCGAGGACGAGCGCGAGATCAAGACGGCGCAGTACTTCGGTGGATACGAGTTCTTCTCGGCGCACGCCGACGACAGCTGGGACAACACCAGCACGGACTTCACGGTGTCCTACGACCTCGACGAGAACGTGAACGTCTACGCGAAGTACGTCGAGGGCTACAAGACCGGCGGCTTCAACATCCGCGGCACCTCGCTGGTGGCGGCTACCACGCCGGTCAGCGAGGAGACGGTCAGCACCTGGGAGGCCGGGATCAAGTCGCAGTTCCTCGACGACCGCCTGCGCTTCAACGCGGCGGTGTTCACCAGCGACTACGAGGACATCCAGCTTTCCTTCGCGCAGATCGGCGACCCGACCAACACGGTGCTCTACAACGCGGGCAAGGCCACCATCGACGGCGCCGAAGTCGACCTGACGGCGCTGATCACCGATACGCTCGTGCTGACGGTGGGCTACGGCTACTTGGACGCGAGCGTCGACGAGGTCATCGACCCGAACACCGGCGCGAACCTGGCGAAGACGGCGAAGTACGCGCTGCCGAGCGCGCCGGACAACTCGTTCACGGCCGACCTCGACTACACCTTCCCGTCCTTCGGCTACGGCGAACTGGCGCTGAACGTCAACTATTCGTATGTCGACGACACCGAGTTCGTGTCGACGCCGACCTTCGGCTACGACATTCCCGACTACGACCTGTGGAACGCGCGGCTCACGCTGCGCGAGCTCTGTGTCGGCGAGGGTCGCGCCGCGGTGGCGCTCTGGGGCAGGAACCTCGCCGACGAGGAGTACCTGCTCGACGGCATCGAGAGCTTCCCCTGGTCGCAGATGGTCGCGCCGTTCGGCGAGAGCCGCACCTGGGGCATCGACGTGACGTACGAGTATTGATCAGCCAAGTCCCGACCCGGGAGCGCGTGCGTGCGCCCCCGGGTCGACGTTCCACGGAGAGCCAATGGCCAGGAAACCCGCAGTGGTCGAGGATGAACCCGAGCTCGGACGCCAGGCGGCCAAGAGCAAGGCGACGCAGGACAAGATCATCAACGCCGTCATCGCGCTGATCCGCGAAGGCGGCTTTGCCGCCGCGAGTTCGACCCGCATCGCGCGCAAGGCCGGTGTCTCGTGGGGGGCCGTGCAGCACCACTTCGGCGGCAAGCACGAGATCCTCGAGCAGGTGCTGATGCGCTCGCACGAGAAGTTCGACCAGGTCATGGCGGGCGATGAGTTCGCGCGCGGCCCGATCGAGAAGCGCGTCGAGCGCTTCGTCAATGCCGCGTGGGAGCACTACCGCGGCGACGAGTACATGGCGACGCTCGAGATCCTGCTGGCGAGCCGGGCGGATAGCGGCGCCGGCGCGAAGATCAAGCTCAACCACCAGTCGCACCTGGCGTTGTGGCGGCGCATCTTCTTCGACAGCTCCATATCCGACCGCGCGATGCAGGACGCGATCTACACGGTGCACTGCCTGCTCACCGGCTACGTGATCGAGCAGGTGCTGGAGCCCGAATCCTTCGACATCAAGCGTCACCTGCTGCGCCTGCGGCTCATCCTGCTCGCGATGCTGAAAGAGGGCTGAGCGGCGAAGGGCCCGGCGCAGGCGCGGGTGCGTGGAGAACAGACATGAGTGAAACCGATCGATCGCGTCGTCGCGTGCTGGCGGGGCTGGGCCTCGCCGGGCTCGCGGCCGGCGTCGGCTGCGAGCCGCGCGAGCCCGCGGCGAGCCGCGAGGTGCGCAGCTGGGACTACACCGCCGACGTGGTGATCGCCGGCTCCGGCGCCGCCGCCACCAGCGCGGCCATCGAGGCGCGCGCTGCGGGTGCCGAGGTGCTGGTGCTGGAGCGCCTGCCCAAGCTCGGCGGTTCCTCGGCGATGTCGGGCGGGGTCTGCTACCTGGGCGGCGGCACGCCGCTACAGAAGGCGCTCGGCTTCGAGGACAGCGTGGAGGCGATGCACGATTTCATCGTCGCTGCGGGCAGCCTGCATCCGCGGCTCGACAAGATCGCGCTCTACTGCGAGGGGAGCCTCGAACACTTCGACTGGATGGTCGCGCACGGCGTGCGCTACGGCACGAAGTTCAGCGTGGAAAAGGAACTGCCCTACGACGACGCCTCGCTCTATTACTCCGGCTGCGAGCTCGCGCACCCGTGGCGCGACATCGCGCGTCCGGCCCCGCGCGGGCACGTGCCGGCGGTGATGGGGCACACCGGCGGGCGCGCCATGATGGAAGCGCTGCTCGGCGCCGCGCAGG
>CAYXJM010000129.1:0-7069 GCA_964465455.1 uncultured Klebsiella sp. | reverse complement strand
AAGGGGAGAGCACGTGCGGAAGTGGACAGGAGCGCTGGTTCTGGGGCTGGTCGCGGCGAAAGCCGCGGGCGCGACCCCGACGGTCGAGGAAATGTGGGTGATCATCCAGCAGCAGCAGGCGGAGATCGAGCGCCTGAAGCAGCAGGTGGCGGCCGCCGGCACGCAGCTGCAGGAGACCACGGTGAAGGTCGAGGCCACCGCCGACCTCGTGGAGCAACAGGCCGAGGGCACCGGCACGCTGGCGCAGGCCGCGAGCTGGGCCGAGCGCACGAAATTCGGCGCCTACGCCGAGATGCACCTGAACAAGCTCGAGAACGACCTCGACAGCGGCAAGGACAAGGACGAGATCGACTTCCACCGCTTCGTGCTCTACATGGGCCACGAGTTCACTCCGCGCACGCGCTTCTTCTCGGAGCTGGAGCTCGAACATTCGGTAGCCGGCGAGGACAACGAGGGCGAGTTCGAGCTCGAGCAGGCCTACGTGGAGCACGACATCGCGGCGCAGCATCGCCTGAAGGCCGGCCTGTTCCTGATGCCGGTCGGCATCCTGAACGAGACGCACGAGCCCGACACCTTCTACGGCGTCGAGCGCAACAACGTCGAGCGCAACATCATCCCCACCACGTGGTGGGAGGGGGGGCTGGGCCTGGCCGGCGAACTCGCGCCCGGGCTCTCCTACGACGCCGCGCTCACCTCGGGGCTCGCGCTCGACCCCGACGCGGGGCAGTGGCGCATCCGCGACGGCCGGCAGAAGGTGTCCGAGGCCGACGCCTCCGATCCGGCCTACACCGCGCGGCTCAAGTACACGGGCGTTGCCGGCCTCGAGCTCGCGGCGACGCTGCAGTACCAGGAAGACGTCTACCAGGGCGCGCTCGAGGACAATGTGGCCGCGACGCTGCTCGAGGCGCACGCAATCTATAGCCGCGGCCCCTTCGCGCTGCGCGCCCTGTACGCGGACTGGCAACTCGACGACGGCATCGAGTCCTTCCAGCGCGGCGCCGACGAGCAGGAAGGCTGGTACCTCGAACCGTCGTGGCGCTTCTCGCCCGAATGGGGCGTGTTCGCGCGCTACAGCGAGTGGGACAACCAGGCCGGCGGGAGCCTCGATACCGGCTACGGGCAGTGGGACCTGGGCGTCAACTACTGGCTGGAGCAGAACGTCGTATTCAAGCTCGACTACCAGCGCCAGGACGCGCCGAAGGGCAAGGACCAGCTCGACGGCCTCAATCTCGGCGTGGGCGTGAGCTTCTGATCGTGGGCGCTGCGCGGCCTCGAGCGTTGCTCGCCGGCGTCGTGCTGGCGTTGTGCGCGTGCGGCTTCGCCGGTCGTGCCGCGGCGGAGGACTATCTCGGCCGCGAGCAGTTCCTGGCGGAGGCCTTCGCCGGCAGCGCACCGGTGGCCAGGACGCTGTGGCTGACCGCGGACATGAAGGAGGACGCGCAGCGCGTTCTCGGCGCGGCGCCGGCGGCCCTGCGCGTGCGCTACTGGCAGGCCGGCGAGCGTACGGCGTGGATCCTCGACGAGATCGGCAAGGAGCAGCCGATCACGCTGGGCGTCGTCGTCGAGCAGGGCCGCATCGAGCGCGTGCGCGTGATGGCCTTCCGCGAGAGCCGCGGCTGGGAGATCCGCCACGACTTCTTCACGGCGCAGTACCGCGGGCTCGGGCTCGCCGCGGACGGCGCGCTGTCGCGCGAGGTCGACGGCATCACCGGGGCGACCCTGTCGGTGCGCGCCGTGAACCGCGCCGCGCGGCTCGCGCTGTGGCTCGCCGCGCGCCAGGAATCGGGACTTGCGGCGCACTAGCGCGCTCGCCTGGCTGTGGCGCTGGCACCGGCGCGGCGGGCTGCTGGCCGCGCTGTTCGTGCTGTTCATGTCGCTCTCCGGCATTGCGCTGAATCACACGCACGAGCTCGGCCTCGATCACCGCTTCGTGGGCTGGCAGTGGCTGCGCGCCTTCTACGGCGAGAAATCCGCTGCGCGAACCGGCTTCGCCGTCGGTGCGCAGTGGATCACGCGCGGCGCGAGCGGGGTGGTGCACCTCGATGCCCGCGCGGTCGCGCCCTGCGCGGGAGAGCTGGCGGGCGCCGCGTCGATCGAGGGCATGATCGCGGTCGCCTGCGTCGAGGAACTGCTGCTGCTCACGCCCGACGGCGAGCTCGTGGAGAGTTTTCCGGCCGCCGCAGGCCTGCCTTCGCCGGTGCGCGCGCTGGGGCGCGCGGGGGATGCGCTCGCCGTCGATGCGCCCGGGGGATGGATGCGGCTGGATCCCGCGACGATGGAGTTCACTCCGCTGGCCGCGGAAGCCATCGCGCCCGTCGTGCCGGCCGCGTTGCCCGCGGCGCTGGCCCGCGCGCTGGACCGCGACGATCCCTGGTTGAGCTGGGAGCGGCTGCTGCTCGATCTCCACAGCGGGCGGCTGTTCGGCGCCGCCGGCGTCTACGTCGTGGATGCCGCGGGCGTGCTGTTCGCACTGCTCGCGCTGAGCGGCGTCGGCACCTGGTGGCTGCACCACCGGCGCCGTCACCGTCGCGACTAGCGTCGTCCGGGCGCGGCCCTCAGCCCCCCATCGCGGCCTGGAACTGCCCCAGGTCGAAATAGTCGCGCCAGGCCTGGATCCTGCCGTCGCGCAGCTCGAACACCCCCATCACCGGCAGTTCGACCCAGCGCTCGCCGATCAGGAAGCGGTCGGTGCGCTCGTTCATCACGATGCCGGCCGCGGCGTTCTCCGCGCTGCGGTGCACCACGAACTCGATGGCCTGCGCCATGCCGAGGAAGCCGCCGATCATGGTGCGTATGGCTTCGCTGCCGCGGTTCGGCGGGTCGATCGGCACGTTGGTGTAGACGGCGTCGTCGTGGAAGAAGCTCATGATGAGCTCGAGGTCCCTGGTCTTCCAGGCGGCGATGAAACGGTCGACGACTTCGCTGTTGGCGCTCATGCGGGGCTCCCGGGTGTTTATTGCTCGACGCGCCGAGCGTAGCATGGGGCGCGCGGCAATTCGAAGGAGAGCGCCATGGCCAGCGGCCACTGCCTGTGCGGCCGGATCCGCTTCGTCGCCGACGGCGAGCCGCGCTGGGTCGGCTATTGCCACTGCCCGAGCTGCCGGCGCCACTCGGGCGCGCCGGTGGCCTGCTTCGTGAACTTCCCCGTCGAGCGCGTGCGCTTCGAGGCCGAGCCCGCGCGCTACGCGTCGTCGCCCGGCGTGACGCGCAGCCACTGCGCGCATTGCGGCACCTCGATCGCCTACGAGACGGCACGGCGCCCGGGCGAGATCGACCTCTACCTGAATGCCTTCGCCGAGCCCGAGCGCTTCGAGCCCCAGGCGCACGTCTATTTCGGCGAGCGCCTGCCGTGGTTCGACACGCGCGACCGCCTGCCGCGCGCGTCCGCCACCGACTTCCCGCCGCTACCGCCCGGGCGCCTGGCCGGGTTCATCATCGACTGCCAGACCGCCGACCTGCAGGCGGCGGCCGCGTTCTGGAGCGCCGCGCTCGGCATGCCGATGCGCGAGCTGCCCGGGGCGGAGGGCAGCCGCTACGTGCGCCTCGTCGACGCGGGCGGTCTGCACGTCGAGGTGCAGGCGGTGGACCACCCGAGCCGCGTCCACCTCGATGTCGCCAGCGAGGACGTGGAGGCGGAGGTGCGCCGGCTGGAAGCGCTGGGCGCCACGCGCGTGGCGCCGGTGCACACGTGGTGGGTCATGGAGGCGCCCACCGGGCAGCGCTTCTGCGTGGTGCGTGCCTAGGGGGCCCGGCGCGGCGTCCCCGCGCGCAGCTCCCGCCGCATCAGCCACAGGCCCGGCAGCATCGGCAGCCACAGCGTCAGTCCGCGCAGCAGCAGCGTCGCCGTCAGCGCGGTTTCGAGCGGGGCGCCGAACATCGCCAGCGCCGTGACGCAACTCGCCTCGAAGGTGCCGATGCCGAGCGGGATCACCCCGATCGTGCCGGTCATCGTGGCGAGCATGAAGGCGGCGAGCGCCTGCGCGTAGCCTATCTCGGCGCCGAGCGCCCGGAACATCACCCACAGCGTGGTGGCGTCGAACAGCATCACCGAGGCGTGGAGCAGGATCGACGCGGCCACCAGCACGGGGTGGCGCAACAGGATCATCGGCGCCGCCGCGAAGGGCTCGACGAGCGGGCGCAATGCGCCGATCGAGGCGGCGACCGCGAGCAGCCGCCGCATGCCGAAGAGCTTCAGCAGCAGGATGCTGCCCGGTATCAGCGTGGCGACCGCCGCGAACAGCACCGCGACGACCAGGGCCCACGGGCGAAGCTCGCCGCTGCGCCACAGGATCGTGACGCTCAGGCCGTCCATCAGCAGGCAGGCGGTGAAATAGCACACGAGCGCGGTGAGCATCACGCCCATCGCGAGCTCCGGCGCCACGCCACGCCGCGTCAGCGCCGCCAGCTGGAAGGCCGTGCCGCTCACGCCGGCGCTCGGCACGGCCTGGTCGCTGAAGAGCTTCGCGACGGCGAGCGGCAGCAGGGTCGCCAGCGAAACCGGGCGGCCCCCGGCAGCGAGCGCCAGGCGCCACGCCAGCGCGGTGCTAAGGTAGGTGCCGAACTGCAGCGCCAGCGCGACCAGCAGCCAGCGCGGCTCGGCGCGTCCGGCGAGCGCGAGGAACTCCTCGATCTCGCCCAGGTGGCTGACCACCAGGATCAGGCCCCCCAGCAGGGCCAGACCGGCGAAATACATGTGCCAGCGCCGGTGCGGCGCGGCGCGTTCGGCGTTCATGCGGCGTGCCGGCGGTAGAAGCCGCGCTTCACGCCCTCGGAGGCCGCGACGTAGAGCGCGGCGACCGCGAGCATGGACAGCAGCAGGGCCGGCGGCAGCGGCGCGAAGCCGAGGAGGCCGACCAGCGGCAGGTAGGGGATCGCGAGGGCCGCCGCGAACACCGCGACCGAGAGCACGGTGAGCATTCGTCCCGGCCGGCTGCGGTAGAAGGGCCGGTAGGTGCGCATCACGAACAGCACCAGCAGTTCCGTCAGCAGCGACTCGACGAACCAGCCGGTGCGGAACAGCGCCGGTGCGTTGCCGACGAACAGCCACAGGATGCCGAAGGCCAGCAGGTCGAAGGCGGCGCTGGTCAGCCCGAACACGACCATGAAGTTGCGGATGAAGCCGATGTTCCAGCGGTGCGGCGTGTTCTCCCACTCGCGGTCGACGTTGTCGCCCGCGATGCTGAGCGCCGGTATGTCCGACAGCAGGTTGTTCAGCAGCACCTGCGCCGCGAGCATCGGCAGGAAGGGCAGGAACAGCGTCGCGGCGGCCATGCTCACCATGTTGCCGAAGTTGGCGCTGGTCGTGATGAAGATGTATTTCAGCGTGTTCGCGAAGGTGTGGCGCCCCTCGTCGATGCCCGCGCGGATCACGTCGAGATCGTGGCGCAGCAGCACCATGTCCGCGGCATCGCGCGCCACGTCGACCGCGGAATCGACCGAGATCCCCACGTCGGCCGTGTGCAGGGCCGGCGCGTCGTTGATGCCGTCCCCGAGGTAGCCGACCACGCGCCCGCCGTGCTGCAGCGCGCGCACGATGCGCTCCTTCTGGTTCGGCTCGATCTCGGCGAAGACCGCGGTGTCGCGCGCGAGCAGGCACAGCGCCTCGTCCTTCATCGCCGCGATCTCGGCGCCGCCGATGACGCGCGAGGCATCCATGCCGACCGCGCGCGCGACGTGGGCGGCCACGAGGCGGTTGTCGCCGGTGATCATCTTGACGCTGACGCCGAGCTCGCCGAGCGCGCGCAGGGTCTCTGCGGACTGGGGTTCCGGCGGGTCCAGGAACAGCAGGAACCCGCGGAAGACCATCGCGTGCTCGTCGCGCGCTCCCCAGGCCGGCGCCGGCGCCAGGCGTTTCTCCGCGACGCCGAGCACGCGGAATCCCTCCTCGCTCCAGCCCGCGAACAGCGCGTCGAGCCGTGCTCGCAGTGCCGCATCGAGTGCGCGCTCGGTCCCGTCGAGCAGGGCGCGGTCGCAGATCGCGAGAACCTGGGCGAGCGCGCCCTTGGTGATCATGCGCACGGTGCCGCCGGCGCCGTCGCGGACCACGACGCTCAGGCGCTTGCGGCTGAAGTCGTAGGGAATCTCGTCGCACTTCGCCGTGTCGTTCGCGGTCGCTCCGGCCGCGGTGCCGGCCGCCACGATAGCCTCGTCGAGGGCGTTCGCGAGCCCGGTCTGCAGGCTGGCGTTCAGGAATGCCAGTTCCAGCACGCTCGCGTCGGGCCGGCCGTCGCAGCCGGTCGCGCTGTCCAGGCTCACCGAGCCGCGCGTCAGCGTGCCCGTCTTGTCGCAGCACAGCACGTCCATGCTGCCCAGGTTCTCGATCGCGCCGGGACGCCGCACGATGACGCCCTGGCGCGCGAGCCGCGTGGCGCCGTGCGCGAGCGTGATCGCGAGAATCGCGGGCAGCATCTCCGGCGAGAGGCCCACCGCGAGCGCCATCGCGAACAGCAGGCTGTCCATGCCCGGGCGCTCCAGCACGACGTTGACCGTGAGCACGGCGAGCACGATCAGCACCATGATGCGCATCAGCTCTTCGCCGAAGCGGCGCAGGCCGCGCTCGAACTCGGTCTCGGGCGGGCGGCGTGCCACGCTGTGCGCGATCTGGCCCATGGCGGTCGCGCGTCCTGTGGCCACCACCAGCGCGCGGGCTGCGCCGCTGCGTATCGAGGTGCCGAGGAAGACACAGTTGTCGCGCTCCGCGATCGTCGCGCCGGGTGCCGCGCGGCCCGGCTGCTTTTCGACCGGGAGCGTCTCGCCGGTCAGCGCCGCCTGGCTGGCGTAGAGGTCACGGGCCTCGAGCAGAAGGCAGTCCGCCGGTACGAGGCTGCCGGCGCTGAGCAGCACGACGTCGCCGGGAACGATCTCCGCAGCGGGCACCACGGCGTCGGCACCGTCGCGCAGCACGGTGGCGCGCAGCGCGATGCGCCGGCGAAGCTCGCTCACGGCCATGCCGGCGCGGTATTCGTGGGCGAGCCCCAGCGCGCTGCTCAGGGCGATGATCGCCAGGATGATCGACGCCTCGACCCAGTCCTTGACGCATTTACTGCGGTCCCTTTCGGACAGTCGCGAC